>JBCBQD010000027.1:0-33681 GCA_039820425.1 Cyanobacteria bacterium J06635_1 | reverse complement strand
CTCAGAAAAACCAGTTCTACTTGATAGCGGGCTAAATCTTCCCTCACCAATGCGGCTAGAGGATGGTTGCCTAATGTCCCCAAAAGAGTCGTTTGATGGTGGCCTAACTGACGCAAGGCCACCGCCGCATTCGTCGCTGGCCCGCCCGCCGCCATCATTGCCTGGGTCGCTACCACCTTCTCATTCGCAGCCGGAGGGTGATCGGCCTGATAAATGCAGTCTAAGGTGACAAGTCCCACAAATAACCCTCGTTTCATGGTGATCGCTTCCCTTGTAGACAGTTCTGATATCGAGTGAATAGCACTATGTTCATTGAACAGTAGGATGACGTAAGAGCTCTATTGCACTCAACCCACCCCTCACCCACGACCCACCCCTCACCCACGACCCATTAACCATTTCCCTCCCTGGGCAAGGTGACCTTGGCTCCTACGGTTTCTTCCCCCTCTCCATTACCCACGACCCACGACCCATTACCCCTTTTTTCCCGTGCCCCCCGATACGCCAGCCCTCTCAGAACCACCCACCTATGCCGGTATCCTCTATCTAGTTGGCACTCCCATCGGCAACCTTGAGGATATGACGTTTCGGGCGGTGCGCATCCTCAAGGAAGCAGACCTGATCGCCGCCGAAGATACGCGCCACACGGGCAAATTGCTGCACCATTTCCAGATTGAGACCCCCCAGATTAGCTATCACACCCACAACGCCCGAAGACGGATTCCTGACCTGATTGCTCAGCTGCAATCTGGCAAAACGATTGCGCTGGTGAGCGATGCTGGCATGCCAGGGATTTCTGATCCGGGTTATGAGCTGGTGTGTGCCTGTGCAGCAGCGGGTATTGTCGTGAGTCCGATTCCGGGGCCGTCTGCGGTGGTCAGTGCGATCGCAACCTCCGGCCTCCCCACTGACCGTTTCGTCTTTGAAGGGTTTTTACCTGCCAAGGGCAAAGAACGCAAACAGCGCCTCGACCAGCTCCAGGCAGAATCACGTACCCTGGTGCTATACGAAAGCCCTCACCGGCTGCTTAAAACTTTGAGCGATCTCAGCACCACCCTCGGCGGCGATCGCTCAGTTACCCTCGCCCGTGAGTTAACCAAACGCTACGAATCGTTTTGGCGCGGTACATTGGCTGAGGCGATTGAGCATTATCAAAAGACTGAACCGAGGGGCGAGTTTACAGTTGCGATCGCAGGTCTCCCTCCTAAATCAATAGAACTTTCTGAAGACGATCTAATTGCCAAACTCAAAGCGCTGCTCGATGACGGCCTCTCCCCGTCCCAGGCCAGCCGCCAACTCGCCCAAACCACAGGACTGCCCAAACGCGATATCTATCAACTTAGCCTGGGGCTCGACTCAAACCCCTAGCCACTCAGCCTAAATTCATTACCCATTACCCCTCTTTCTCCCCCGCTTTCCAGAAATCCTGAAGCGCTGCATCATCCACAATGTAGGCCTTTTCCTGTCCTTCCCGAAATACCCGCTTGCCCAACTTGGGGAAAAGCCCCATATCAAACTGAAGATTTTCGCCCCCCATCAAATACACCAGGTCTTCCTCAAAAGGGTTCCTCAAATGGTGGGCAACCTGGGGCAGTGCGAACCCCATAAAGTCCCCTGCCTGTACCTCAAATTCCTCATCCCCAATCTCAGCAATAGCTTTCCCAGAGAGAATATAGAGCCATTCTTCTTCATTGGTGTGGGCATGGTAGATAAATGACTCCTTACCCGCTGGGACACGAGCCAAACTAATCCCCAGTCGAGTTAGCCCCACCGGACTGCCTAACCGCCGGATATAGATTTCAGACTTAGGGTTTAATGGATGATGAAACTCAAATGCTGAGGTTGTCTCAATTTCAATAGCTTTGAGTAAAGGGTGATGTTGAGAAGACATGATTTTGCACCAGTCACTATTTCTCAAGGGTAGAAAGTCATCTTTCCAAACAACCTTTAAAGCAATGAACCGCAATGCTTAGGTAACAGCCCCAAAGAAGGACACAGCCAATTAGGAAAAACCTTTACTCTTCTCTAAAGGCAATCACTATTGCCTCAGCTTTCGCCACACTGTTATGATTTTGCACCACTTGTCTGTCCTTCAACGCATGATCAACAGCTGTCGCCAGAAGCGGTCTACCTAAATCAAGGTATGTCTGCCTCCAGAGTGGCGCATATTGGTGAAAGCTATCACCGATTTGCCAATAGCTTTCGCGAATCATCGCTAGAGCAGTTGCCGGATAAGTACCGTCTAGAGCAGTTTGAGCCATTTCGAGAACTGACTCAATTTCATCACTTAAATCTGCGACCGTTAGTTTTGTACTTCTATCAAAGTGGGCCATGAACGCAGAGTGCTCAGGCGAAAATAAAGGAACCGGTGCCAGTACGCCAACCCCATCCGATGAAGGCTCATAACGCCATCCCTCAGGCACTTCAGGGATAAAAGCTTTCCAATTTTGGTACCAGTCTGTTTTTTCAACAGAGGGTCGAAGTTCTAAAGCTGATACAAGGTCTCTATGCTTATGAAGTGCAGTTGCATATTCAGATTCGATAATCAAAGACAGCAATCCTTCCAGGCCTGATCGAGTATCGCGACCAATAAAAATTATGCCAAAATCATTCATTGGCCCATACTCGACAATAGGATAGTCCAGTTGATGAAGTTCGGGCGCATGAATCAAGTAACCATAGTGCTCCCCATCTGAACCTGACCAGCCAAATGAAAATAGCTCTAAAGGTGTCCAATCATATCTATATGCAATTTCATGGGCTTGCTGGCCATTGCCAAACAGGTGCAGTGCTGGCGTGAGTTCCCAGCCAAGATACTCGAAGGTATCTTCGTATCCCTCCGCCATAAACGTTAAGACAAGCTGAGTAGCTTCGGCAAATAGTCGAGGGATAGGAAAACCATACGATTCAGTCAACCAGCTCTGGACTTCTACAACAGAGTGCATATGAATCCCTCTCACAAAAGAGCATTAGCATAAGTTTAGTACATGAGAACTATTTTTATGCCATGATAGGGACACAGAGAGTGAATATTTGCCAGCTAACCGCGTTTAATTAAAACTGCTTGGCAACCCACGATATTCCCTCCAACGGAGGGGTACCCGTATGGCAGGGTGTAGGTTTGCCCATAAAAAAAGCGGAGCCGTAGCTCCGCCCATGTAAGCAAAGACTTTCAAAATCAAGGGCTAGCCCAGTGCTTCGGCACCACCAACCACTTCCAAAATCTCCTGGGTAATGGCTGCCTGACGAGCCTTGTTATAAACCAGCGTCAGGTTCTTAGATAACTCTTTGGCATTATCGCTGGCGTTATTCATCGCCGTCATCCGGGCAGCCAACTCACTGGCAGCTGACTCTTGCAGGGCTCGCAAAATCTGGTTGTTGAGGTAAAGCGGCAGCAGCGCGTCTAAAATCTGAACCGGATCCTGCTCAAAGATCATGTCCTGGGGAAGTGCTGAAACCTGGGTCTCAACCTTCTCACGCTCAACCTGAAACTGACCGCCTCGGGTAGTCAGCCGGAAAATTTCATCGTCCTGCGCTTCTAGCCCTTGACGGTCAAAGGGCAACAATGTCTGTACGACCGGGCGAGAACTCACCAGGGAGATGAACTTTGTATAAACGATCTCAACGCGATCCACGGACTCCGACAAAAACAGAGACAAAATCTCGTCGGCAATCTTAGCGGCTTCCGATGCGATTGGGATTTGCTCAAGCCCGGTATATTTGGCATCGATGGGTTGGTCACGCCGCTCAAAATATTGAGTTGCCTTTCGTCCGATCAGCACATACTTATAACCCAAGCCCTCAGCGGTGAGCTCTCTGGCTCGATCTTCGGCCCGACGGATGACGTTGGTGTTGTAGCCCCCGCACAGCCCTCTGTCGGCCGAAATCACGAGCAAAGCCACATTTTCAACCTGTCGCTGTTGCAGCAAAGGCAGGCTGACGTCTTCAAATTTGAGCCGGGTTTGCAGGCCATAAAACACCTTTGCCAATTGGTCGGCAAAGGGGCGAGTAGCGGTGACCTGATCTTGAGCTCGGCGCACCTTCGCAGCTGCCACTAGACGCATGGCTTCGGTGATCTTGCGTGTGTTTTTGACCGTCTTAATGCGATCGCGAATTGCTTTTAAGTTAGGCATGTTGTATTTCTCCTAGCAGCTGAGCTATGGGCGACACCGCCGATAGCTCAGCCATTGCCTCCCTATGCTGCGGCCAAAAAGCCTTGCTTACACTCACTGATAGCCGCTTCCAACAGGGTTACCGCCTCATCAGTCAACACCTTTTTCTCGGTGATGATATCCACAAACTCTTTCTTGCTGGTATTGACGTAGCCACACAGCTCAGCTGCAAACGGCGCGACTTTATCCACTGGGATTTCATCCAACAGGCCTTTAACGCCCGCATAAACCACCGCAACCTGCTCAGGCAAAGACCGTGGCGAATACTGGGGCTGCTTGAGAATCTCACGCAGCCGCTCACCCCGGGCCAGTTGTTGCTGGGTGGCGGGATCCAAATCAGACGCAAACTGGGCAAACGCCTGAAGTTCGTCAAACTGGGCAAGCTCTAGCTTCAGCGTACCAGCCACTTTCTTAATGGCTTTAGTTTGGGCCGCTGACCCCACTCGAGAGACCGAAATACCCGCGTTAATGGCGGGGCGCAGACCCGAGTTAAACAAGTCAGACGACAAGAAAATCTGACCGTCGGTAATCGAAATTACGTTGGTCGGAATGTAAGCCGACACGTCACCAGCCTGGGTCTCAATAATCGGCAGAGCGGTCATGCTGCCCTCCCCTAGCTCAGGGCTCAGCTTAGCTGCCCGCTCTAGCAGGCGAGAGTGAATGAAGAAAACATCCCCGGGATAGGCTTCACGACCGGGCGGACGACGCAGCAGCAGTGACATTTGGCGGTAGGCCTGGGCCTGCTTGGTCAAATCATCATAGATAATCAGGGTGGCTTTGCCCTTATACATAAAGTACTCTGCCAGCGCCGCACCGGTATACGGGGCTAAAAACTGCAGTGGCGCAGGGTCATTGGCATTAGCAGCCACCACAATGGTGTAGTCCATCGCGCCTTTCTCTTCGAGCACGCCCACAACCTGAGCTACAGAAGCCGCCTTTTGACCCACGGCAACGTAGATACAAATCACGTCTTCGCTCTTTTGGTTGATGATGGTGTCGATTGCGATCGCAGTTTTACCCGTCTGGCGGTCACCGATGATCAGCTCTCGCTGCCCCCGACCCACCGGAATCATCGCATCAATTGCCGTAATTCCAGTTTGAAGCGGCTCATACACAGACTTACGCGCAATAATGCCGGGGGCCATCGCCTCAATCAAACGGCTTTCAGAAGTATTAACATCGCCTTTGCCATCAATGGGGCGAGCCAGCGAATCCACGACCCGACCCAGCATCGCCTCTCCCACCGGTACAGACGCAATCTGACCGGTCGACTTCACCGAACTGCCCTCTTGGATATTGCGGCCAGTGCCCATCAGCACTGCACCCACGTTGTCTTCTTCCAGGTTAAGCGCAATACCAATCGTGCCATCTTCAAACTCGAGCAGTTCGTTGGCCATTGCCTGCTCAAGGCCATAAATGCGAGCAATACCGTCACCCACTTGAAGAACAGTCCCTACGTTAGAGACCTTCACCTCCTGATCGTACTGTTCGATTTGCTGGCGGATAATGCTACTAATTTCGTCCGGTCTAATGCTTACCATGGGAGTTGCTTGAATGACTACACAAATTAGGGTTAATGCTGTAAAAAGCGAATGCGAAAATGGGGGGCTGACGAGGTGGCAAAAGCCTGACTTACCTAGGCAGCACTGCTTAACAAAATACCGATGCGCCGAATTTGACCTCGAAGACTGGCATCAATCACCTGGGAGCCCACCTTGATGATCACACCGCCAATCAACGATGGATCAAGACTAGTAGACAACTCAACTTGACGAGCACCTGTCATCGCCAATACCTTCTGACGAATCTCATCTTGCTGAGCATCCGACAAAGCGACCACCGACGTGACCTCCGCCAAAACAGACTGATTTTTTTGGCGCAACAACGCTTGGTATTGCCGACAGATACTACCTAAGAAAGGAATCCGCCCTCTATCCACTAAAAGCAACGAAAAATTGAGCATTGTCGGATGAACCTTGTCCGACAAGAGCTGGCGTAAGACACCCTTTTTAGCCTCTAAATTGCCAATCGGGCTAGATAAAAACTGACCGAGTTCTTCTGAGGTCGATAGCAGCTCAATCACATAGATGGCATCTTCACCCAACTGATCAGCAATCTGATTTGATTCGCCCAGAGACAACAAAGCCTGGGAATAGGGAGAAATAATCGCTTCGCTGACAACGCTATCCTTCACAGATTAACCTCCCAACATTCCAATACTTTGGTCAATCAGTCTTTGCTGCAAAGACTCGTCCATCCGAGACTGGAGGGTCGATTCGACTTTACCGACCGCCAAGGCAGCGATCCGTTGACGCAGCTCTAGAGCAATTCGGTCACGCTGAGAGCCAACATCACGAGCGGCCTCATCCCTCATCCGCTGAACATCCTTAACGGCTTGAGCCAAAATCTCATCGCGGCTAGACTTAGCAGTCACCTCAGCATCCGCCTTAATCTTGGCAGCCATCTCCTGTGCTTGGGCAAGCTTTTTCTCTTGTTCAGATAGGGCTGTCATCGCCTCTTGCTGACGGCGCTCAGCGTCTTGAATCGCCGATTGAATTGCGAACTGACGCTCGCCCAAAATCTTACCCAAAAAATTTCGACCAAAGTAAACTATCAGAGAAATCAGAATCGAGAGATTAATCAGATTGGTCTCAAGGATATTGAAATTAAGACCAAATCCCCCTTCCTCCGTAGCCAGTAGCGAAAAAGTTCCAACCATACTCATAACTGCGCCGATAATTCTAAAAAGTTGCAGTGCTGTCCCAAAAAAACGGTGAGAGCCGCCAAAAGTTAGGCCGCTTGAGAACCGAGTAGCTTGCCTAGAATCTCATCGCTCAGGGAATCCACCTGCTGCTCCAAAGATCGGAAGGCTTCTTGCTTTTGCTGATCAAGCTCCTTTTGAGCTTGTTCGCGTTGCTGCTGGGCTTCGGCCTGGGCGTCTGCCAACTGCTTAGCCACAGTCTCCCGAGCCTCAGCCTGGGCCTGAGCAATCAGCTCCTGCGATTGCCGACGACTATCCGCCAGAGACTGCTCGTACTGCTTTGCCAGTTTCTCTGCTGCGGTCAAGCGCTCCTGAGCTTCAGCTTTGTTTTGACGGATATAGCCATCTCGCTCATCCAAAGCCTTCGAAATAGGCCCGAAAAACACAGCATTTAAAATGAACGTTAACAGCACAAATTGAATGGCCATTAACGGAAGTGTTGCATCAAAATCAAACATGTTTCGATTTCCTTAATCCCAACGACTGGCCGATCCATTTACACTTCTCAGTAAGGTCATTGCAATGGCAATCAGGCCCCAGGATCTTGCTGGCACAAATGTGCTAGAAGGGGGCGCTATCTAAAAACATCTGAGCAGGATTAAGCATCAGATGACAGACAGCGCCACCACTCGTGGGTTCACTACCTAAGCAAGGGGGTTGGCGAACAGAAGCACAAGAGAAATTACAAGACCATAAATCGTGAGAGATTCCATAAAAGCCAGGGTCAACAGCAGCGTACCCCGAATCTTACCTTCTGCCTCAGGCTGACGAGCGATACCCTCAACCGCTTTACCAGAAGCGTTACCTTGACCGATACCAGGGCCAATCGCAGCCAAGCCAACTGCCAAAGAAGCAGCAATAACAGACGCAGAAGCAACTAACGGATCCATAATTCCTTTCCTTTCGGTAAATACAGAACAAAAAACAGCAGGTCTACAAACAAAAAACCATGAAGAAAGATGCATCCTAAACCTGAGACATTAACCTCGAGGTGTTAAACATGCTCCTCATGGCCTTCTTCACCGTGACCCTCGAGGGCTTCATGAATGTAAGCCGCCGCCAGGGTGGCAAATACTAAAGCCTGAATCGCACTTGTGAAGAGCCCCAACATCATAACGGGTAGAGGCACAAACAAGGGAACCAGTAAGACCAAAACCGCAACCACGAGTTCATCTGCCAAAATATTCCCAAACAAACGGAAGCTTAGGGATAAAGGCTTGGTGAAATCTTCCAAAATTGCAATCGGCAGCAGGATCGGAGTGGGCTCAATATACTTCAGAAAGTAGCCCAACCCGCGCTTTCTGAACCCGGCATAAAAATATGCCAGCGAGGTTAGCAGCGCTAACGCTACCGTGGTGTTGATGTCACCGGTCGGAGCGGCCAGTTCTCCCTCTGGAATCTCGATGACATGCCAAGGGAACAAAGCGCCTGACCAATTAGACACAAAGATAAAAAGGAACAATGTGCCAATAAACGGCAACCAGGGGCGATATTCCTTTTCACCCAATTGGTTTTTAGCGATGTCTCTGACAAACTCGAAAACATATTCCATCAGGTTTTGCGCCCCTTGAGGCACCCTTTGGATGTTGCGAGTTGCCAAGACCGAAGCCAGCAGGAGCAGACCAATGACAAACCACGAGGTCAGAAAAACCTGACCATGGAGACTCAAGCCTCCCAAATGCCAGTAAAAATGGTGCCCTACCTCCAGCGCAGCCAGGGGCAAAACATCTAAGTGCAGCAAACTTAGCATCTTAAATTCAGGTTAGGTTGACCAAACAAGACAGAAGGCCAGGAGACCTAATTTAGCCAAAAAAAATTTAGGGCATTAATAAGGTCCTAAACATATAGACAATGAGGGCAACTTTATAAGTCAGGAAACCTAAAAAAATTGGGATGACTTGTAACTGATCCAACTGAGAAGCAACTACAATCAATCCAATAAAGAGAGCAAGCTGATTTTTGCCAACCTTAGATTTCTCACGACCAAGTTTCTCAACGCCTTTGGCCAACATTTTTAAGTAAACCACACCAATGCACGCCCCCAAAAAATAATTGAGAGCAATGTCAAGGGTGTAGAAAGCCCATACAGAGAAGAAAACAACTCCAGTTGAAATGAGAGCTGTGACGAACAACTCACGTTGAAGCTGAAAATATTCCTCTATGGAAGAATCGGGCTCCAGGGAAAGTCCTCCAGAGATTTGCCCGACTCCTTCGCTTTCCCCCTCGGTAGATGTGGGATCAGGAGATTCGGCTGGCGAGTCCACAAAAATTACTTAAAACTAGCCTTGGTTTAGACCTGATACAGGGACATAAACCCCTATCACAAGCTGGGATTGATCATACCACGGAAGGGTAACAATACTTAATGACTTCATGGGCACGCTATTGGGTCTCAGGGCATGATGCCCCTTTGCCTCAAACCGAGGAGGGGCTTAATAAAATTAGCTGCTGACGCTGCAGCGATCGCACCCCCGCCAGATCGATTGAGGTTTGCACCAGGAGCTGCCGGATGGGAAGCGATCCCTTGGCGACTTCACAGGCTTTGAGAAATTCGTACTCAGGGTCGCTCAAGTTGACCAGCTGGTAATCACCGTTAAACACAGTTTGACTGGGCCAGCCCGTGAGGCATGGGGTGAGTTCTGGCAGTGCGGCTAAAAGGGCTGAGTCCTGAGACCAATCTGTTCGCTCAAGGGGTAAGCGGGCCAAGAAAAATTCATAGTGGGTCAAGCTCGGATCGAGCAGCTCAATCAGTCGATACCGCTGGCGTTCACTCAAATGGCTGGCCCGCTCTAGCAACTCCGGAGCCTGGTCGATCAAGCGATTGAGGTCCCAATATTGGGGGTTAGAAAACCCTACAAAGGCCAACCCAGATGCCTCGATTAAGTCAAAAAGGGTATCAACGGTGTAGTCAACTTCCTGGGGATGGACATACATGTCGGCAAAGCACTCATCTCGCTGATTTTCAGCCGCCCACCGCGTTTTTTCGTACTGGACTAGACGATTGGTCTCGGGCAGGCTGGCAAACAGCTGCCGCCCCACCTGAACGCCATCGCGATAGTCGCCTTGGCGATCGCCCTGCAGGAGCGCAATGGCTTGCTGCATCAGGGAAATCTCAAACCGCCCCAGGGCTGCATAGACAAAAATATGCATCAGTCCACCCGGGGCCAGCTTGGGGGCCAGGGCTTGAATGCCTCGAATTGGATCAGGCAAATGGTGCAGGACACCGACACAGTTAATCAGATCAAATTGCCCTGGCAGCTGGTCGGCGTCATACAGACTCAGGTGGTGAAACGTGACGCGGTCAGCCCCGGACCGACGACAGCGCTCGCGTGCCACGTCAAGGGCACCTGCACTCAGGTCAATCGCCTCGACCTGGGCCTGGGGGTTGAGGTGTACAAGATACTCAGTCCCCACCCCAGTGCCACACCCCGCATCTAAAATACGGACCTGGTCACTATCCGGCTTACGACCGGTGCAAAAGTGATAGGCGGTGGGCCAGTACCAGCGCCAGTTGTACCCAGGGGGAGCTTCATCCAACAGCGGTTCTGGGGGAAACGGGTAGGTGTTGTAGAGATTGGCAACCGCATCACTTACGGCAGATTGGCTTTCTGCAGCCTGGCTTTCTAAAGTCATGGTTCTAAAGGCATCGGTCTCAAGATCTAACGGTATCGGTGAGCGCAAAAACAATCCAACGTGTTTTTGCCCAACGTGTTTTTGCAGACTGCCCTCCCGACAGAAAAATTTAGCAAACCTACGTTACAAAACTTATCTCTCTTCTCAGGGAATGTCAGGCGTCGTTCTATGATGACTTAGTGACAACTCTCAGATAAGTCTTGGATAAATCGCGGATAATTTACGCAGTTTTTTGCAAGATGTTACACAGTTTTTAACAATCACAGGTTGCGTTCCTTAATCGTTTTACTCTGAAGAGTGAGATCTTTTATAGAGATTGAGATCCTTAACTGAAGGATTCATCCTCAAAGATTAAACCAGTCGGCCCATCGGTTTAATTTTCAGTGACGTGCCAAACGCCAAGGAACAGGGCTGATGCAATCACTTGCAATCATTATTGGTAAGGGAGCCTTTAAAAACGAATGACTGTTACAGCTAGTGGCGGGAGCTCTTTAGCACAGCCACAACTCTATCAAACGTTGCCAGCTGCTACGATTTCCCAGGCAGAGCAGCAGGATCGCTACATGGAGCGAGGCGAACTTAGTGAACTGTCGAGCTTTTTTAAGTCGGGCGCTAAGCGGATTGCGATCGCAGAGGCCATCACCCGATACTCTGAACTGATCGTATCCCAAGCCGCCAACCGGATTTTTACCGGGGGGTCGCCGCTGGCCTATTTAGAGAAACCTGACACCCAAGCTCCGGTGGAAATGACCCGTGGCGGAGAGGTCCTCGACGAGCGCACTGCCACCACCCTGGGCACTAGCACTTATGTTGAGAGCGGAGGTACCGGCCTGTTTAGCGGGTTGCGATCGCTGCTCACCACCAGCACTGGCCCTATTCCCCCAGGCTTTCGACCCATTAACGTATCACGCTACGGCCCCAGCAACATGCAAAAGTCTCTCAGAGACATGAGCTGGTTCCTGCGATACCTGACCTATGCCATTGTGGCTGGCGATCCCAGTATTATTGAGGTCAATGTCCGCGGTCTGAGAGAGATCATTGAAAACGCCTGCTCCACTGCAGCCACCATCGTCGCACTCCAGACCATGCGTGCCGCTACGCTGACCTATTTTCGTCAAGACGGCGAAGCACAAGAGATTGTGAGTCAGTATTTTGACTTGCTTATCAACGAGTTTAAGGCCCCGTCTCCCTCCAATAAGGTGCGTCAGCGTCCCTCTCCTGACCAACAGGGGTTGCAGTTGCCCCAGATTTATTTCAACGCAGCCGAGCGGCGACCCAAGTACGCCATGAAGCCGGGCCTCTCCACCCTGGAGAAAACCGCGATTGTCAAAGCCGCCTATCGCCAAATGTTTGAGCGCGACATTACGCGGGCTTACTCCCTCAACATTTCTGACCTCGAATCCAAGGTCAAAAACGGTCAGATCTCGATGAAGGAGTTTATCCGTCGTCTAGCCAAATCCCCCCTGTACCGCAGGCAGTTCTTTGAGCCATTTATCAACAGTCGGGCCTTAGAGCTCGCCTTTCGGCACATTCTAGGGCGCGGCCCCAGCTCCCGAGAAGAGGTGCAAAAATATTTCTCCATCGTCTCCACAGGGGGTCTACCGGCCCTGGTCGATGCCCTGGTCGACTCCAAAGAATATGCCGACTACTTCGGGGAAGAAACCGTCCCCTACATTCGCGGTCTGGGTCAAGAAGCTCAGGAATGCCGAAATTGGGGACCGCAACAAGACCTGTTCCGGTATAGCGCTCCCTTCCGCAAGGTGCCACAGTTCTTGACCACTTTTGCGGCCTACAACCAACCTCTGCCCGATCAGCATCCCTATGGCTCAGGCAACGATCCTCTGGAGATCCAGTTTGGAGCTATCTTTCCAAAAGAAACCCGTAACCCTAATAGCAGTCCGGCCCCGTTTAACAAAGACACCCGGCGGATTTTAATCCACCAGGGTCCTGCTATCAATAGCCAGATGAGCAATCCGGCGGCCAGGGGTGAATTTCCAGGCACCTTAGGTCCCAAGGTTTTCCGTCTAAATCAGCAGGCTCCGGGGTCGGGTAGCCAGTCCAGCATTAATTACGCCGAGAGTTCAACCCTGGCGGTTATCAACGCCGCCTATCGGCAAGTCTTTGGACGCGATGTTTATGCAGGTCAGCGGATTCAGTCCGCAGAAACTAGACTAGAAAACGGTCAGATCACCCTGCGCGAGTTCATCCGGCTGCTGGCAAAGTCAGAGTCCTTCCGCAAGACTTACTGGGCTCCCCTCTATGTCATGAAAGCGGTTGAATATATCCACCGTCGGCTTTTAGGCCGCCCCACCTATGGTCGCCAGGAGACCAACAAATACTTCGATATTTGTGCCAAGAAAGGCTTCTATGCCCTGGTGGATACCCTGATCGATAGCTCAGAATATATCGAAGCGTTTGGCGAAGACACTGTCCCCTACGAACGTTACGTTACCCCAGCGGGGAAATCCATGCGTAACTTTAGGGCAGGCAGCGTCAAGGGCGTTGGCCTCAAACCCATTGCCCAACCCACCACCCCTCGTTTTGTAGAGCTTGGGGCAGTTTCTAGCTCCCGTGGAGACCTCGAAGTCAAACAGCGCATTCTCCAGGGGGTCAACACCCAACGTCAGCAGAGCAAGGTCTTTAAGCTGACCAGCTTGGCCGATAAGCCCAACCTAAAACGGGTTGTCCAGGCTGCTTACCGCCAAATTTTTGAGCGCGATGTGGCTCCCTATGTGGTCAAAGATGAATTCACCTCTTTAGAAAGTAAGCTGGGCAATGGTGAAATCACCCTCAAGGAATTCATTGAAGGGCTTGGGTACACCAATCTCTATCTGACAGAATTTTATGCCCCCTATCCCAATACAAAGGTGATTGAGCTAGGAACCAAGCATTTTCTAGGGCGTGCCCCACTCAATCAGGCAGAGATTCGCAAATACAATCAGATCTTGGCAACCCAGGGCACCCGCGGCTTTATCCGAACCATGGTCAATAGCCCTGAATACACTGAGTATTTTAGTGAAGACACGGTTCCCTACCGCCGTTTCCCGACGCTGCCAGCAGCCAACTTCCCGAATACAGAACGGCTTTACAATCAGCTCACCCGGCAAAACGACGACATTGTTGTCCCTAGCTTTGAGCCAGCAGTCTCCCCGACTGCGTCGATTGGGTCATAGGTCCCCGTTCTATTTGACATCCCAGGGTCTCCATGCAGGGTCTCTCAAGGACTATCTCGATTCTCTTGAAAGGCTTTAAGGGGGCTTATGAGGTTGTGTGCTGGCCTTTACCACTGCGCAATCGCTGGAATTCTGAGGACAAATATTACAAAATGTTACGCCTCTTCTAAGAAGGTTAGCGAGATGCCGGAAAATGTTTTGGGAAGGTTGCTGAGCCTGTCCGGATTCAAAGAATCCGACTGATGTTTGATTTCTCTCGTAAAGCGATCAAATTAGGCGTTGCTCCTGGGCATGGTCTGCCGGGGCTCAGCTCTTTGAAGGTGAACGCCAGTAAAGTTTCATCTGGTTATATTCTTTCGGAGGAATCCATAAAATGAGTATTGTCACGAAATCAATCGTGAATGCTGATGCTGAGGCTCGTTACCTCAGCCCCGGCGAATTAGATCGTATCAAGGGCTTTGTGACCTCGGGTGAGCGCCGTCTGCGCATTGCTCAGGTTCTCACCGAGTCCCGTGAGCGGATCATTAAGCAAGCAGGTGACCAGCTTTTTCAAAAGCGCCCTGACGTGGTCTCCCCCGGTGGTAACGCCTATGGCGACGAAATGACGGCGACTTGTCTGCGAGACATGGACTACTATCTGCGCCTTGTCACCTACGGCGTGGTCGCAGGCGACGTGACCCCAATCGAAGAGATTGGTCTAGTAGGTGCTAAAGAGATGTACAACTCTTTGGGGACCTCTGTGCCAGCCGTTGCTGAGTCCATTCGCTGCATGAAGGGCGTTGCGTCCTCCTTGCTCTCTAGCGAAGATGCCGCTGAAGCAGCCACCTATTTCGACTATGTCGTCGGTGCAATGGGCAGCTAATTCTTGGGTTCAGCGTCAGCTGACACCGGTTGAAGAACGCTAACTTTGCATTGGTTTTTGTTCGATTAGTTTTAGGCTGTCACATCTAAGTTAAGGAAGGCAAATTATGCAAGACGCAATTACTTCTGTCATTAATTCTTCTGACGTTCAAGGTAAGTACCTTGATCAGTCCTCCATGGATAAGCTTAAGGCTTATTTCCAAACGGGTGAGCTGCGCGTTCGTGCAGCGACCTCGATCAGTGCCAACGCCTCTGAGATTGTTAAGGACGCGGTTGCCAAAGCGCTGCTGTATTCGGACATTACTCGTCCCGGTGGCAACATGTACACCACCCGTCGCTATGCTGCCTGCATTCGCGACCTAGATTACTACTTACGCTATGCGACCTACGCAATGTTGGCTGGTGATCCCTCCATTCTCGATGAGCGCGTGCTCAACGGTCTGAAGGAAACCTACAACTCCCTGGGTGTACCCGTGGGTGCAACGGTCCAAGCTATCCAGGCGATGAAGGAAGTCACCGCAGGTTTAGTGGGTGCTGATGCGGGTAAGGAAATGGGTGTTTACTTTGACTACATTTGCTCTGGCCTCAGCTAGGTCAATGCTGATGTAACTACCAAAACATTCAGGATAGACACTTTACGGTCGTCCTAAGTCAATCGGTCGGAAGTCTGAGATGAGTGTTAAGCCGTCCAAAGCTATTGAGGCTTCTTGAGAGTTATGGCTGTTTAGCATTGGCCTATAGACTTCCGACTTTGTTTTACTCAACCACATCCAAATTTGGGGCCTTGAGTTTGTAGCTCAGGATAACCCGCAAGTCTAGATGTAATCACAGGTTTAACAGTTTTCTATTCAAGGGAAAGCGCCGGTTTGTGTGAGCAAACCTGTATTCATTAGGAGAAACCTCTATTATGCGCATGTTCAAAATTACTGCCTGCGTACCCAGCCAGACTCGGATTCGCACCCAGCGCGAGCTTCAAAATACGTTTTTTACTAAGCTCGTCCCCTACGACAACTGGTTCACCGAGCAGCAAAGAATTCAAAAAATGGGCGGTAAGATTGTAAAGGTTGAACTCGCCACAGGAAAACCTGGCGTAAACGCTGGTTTGGGCTAGAGGCCTATTGAGTAAACTTATTTTCCTTGAATCTGGGAGGTAGAAGCGTTGCTATCTATCTCCCAATCGTCTTTAAAGTGCCCAAAAGACCTTAACCGCAGCACCCCGGCTTTTCTGGCTGTTACCCCTCACCCCCAAACTAAAAATTACCGGAATCGCCCCACCTCATCCGGTATCTTATGGAAGAGTCTAATCATTTCTGGCGACTATGAATCGTTTGGTCCCGCGTTTTGCAAACGTAAGTCTTTTGGCGTTGCTGGCGATCACTGGAGGTGCTCTTAGCGCACCATTCTTACCGGTTGCTGTCTTGCCCTCAATATCGGCCCAGGCACAAAACCAGGATGAATCTACAAGTATCCGAGTTTATCAACAAGCCAGCCCCGCCGTCGTCGCCATCAATGCAGGCGATAACAGTGGCAGCGGTAGCATTATTACCCGAGACGGACTGATCCTGACCAATGCCCATGTGTTGGGCAGTGCTCGAACGGTCACGGTCCAGCTCTCAGATGGCCAGCAATTTGAAGCCGATGTCGTCGGCTACGCGGACAATGGTCTCGATTTAGCCGCCGTCAAAATCCGGGGTGGGGGCAATTTTCCGATCATTGAATTTGCCTCTGACAGGGCTCAGGTGGGGCAGCAGGCGTTTGCGATTGGCAATCCCTTTGGACTCCAAGGTACGTTCACCGTGGGCATCGTCAGCCGTCTGGATCAATCACGGGGCCTAATTCAAACGGATGCTGCGATTAACCCGGGTAACTCAGGCGGCCCACTGCTCAATAGTCAGGGCGAGCTGATCGGGGTCAACACCTCTATTTTTACTACCGAAGCCAGCCAGGGCAATATTGGTATTGGGTTTGCGATCGCAACCGATCAAGTTCGTCCCTTTGTTGCCGCTATTCAAAATGGCTCGGCCAGCACCACGGCCTCTAGCCGTCCCCGTCAGGGAGGTCGCCCCGCCGAGGTGATTAGCTTAAATGGGCAACTATCTGGACGCCTTGATAGCGGTAGCAACCTCTTTGCTGACAATAGCTACTTCAATGTGTATCGCTTTGAAGGCCAGGCCGGTCAGCGGGTGGCGATTGAAATGTCGAGTCAGCAAATTGACCCTTACCTGATTTTGATCGGTCCAAATCAAGAAGATTTGGGCCAGGACGATGACAGTGCTGGCGGCGTCAACGCCCGCCTGGAAACCACCCTGCCCACCAATGGGACCTATCTGATTTTGGCGAACTCCTATGCAGCTAACGAAGAAGGCAACTATGATCTTCAACTCAGCAGCCTGAGCGGACCCGACCAAACCAGCCAACCCAATCGCTTCTTACTCGAAGAAGCCGGTCGCTTAGAGCAAGGCGACCCTCAACTTCGCGATGGGAGCTTTTATGACGAGTATGCTTTTGAGGGCCAGGCCGGTCAGCAAGTTGTCATTAGCCTAACCAGTAGCGACTTTGACACCTATCTGTTTTTAGCCGATGAAGCCGGTAATCAGATTGCTGAAAATGATGATGTTTCAGGCAGCAGCACAAACTCTGAAATTGTGGTGACGCTGCCCCGTCAAGGGCTCTACCGGGTGGTTGCTAATGCCTATGATAATCGCGGGCAGGGCAGCTACCGCATAAGTGTTCGCTAAATCCCATTCAGTTTGACAACGTGGGTTTGCCAATCGGCAAACCAAAGGTCTAGGTGCAAGCAGCATTTAGTGAGGCAGCCCCAACCAGGTAAAAAAGTCCTGGCGGGTCCACAGCTCTAACAGCAATAAGGCTAAAAAGCCGACCATTGCAAACCTTCCATTGAGCCTCTCAGCATAGGCATTCCAGCCAAACGTGGGGGGGGCTTGGGTGGGCTCAGAGAGTTGTTCCTCGCCTAACACCGTTTCTTTAGGGACTGACATGCTTTGTGGCTTCCTATTCGTGACGGCCTATCTTTGTTTATCCAATTGTCCATCCAATGGCTTATCTGACTGTATAACAGGGCAGCGGACAGACGCTAGAGGGTTAAAAGCGCTAAGACACAAACGGTCTAGCAAAGCTAAACGACCGGGTTAAGAGAATGCCCCTTACATTAAAGGGCCACTTTATATTCACAGATTTGTGATCAAGGTAAATTTCCCCGGTTGTTTACACCCATTTAAATGCCTTGAGACGGCATTGGCAATCTCCAATCTTCCACTTAATTCTTCAGGCCAGAGTCAAGCATACTGACCCAACCGACTTGCTATTACAGGGGCGCTTAGCGGGTGAAATATAGACATTATTCCTTGCTTGACAATATCGTTTTTATCTATGCTATTATTCAGCTTTGATTTGGAGCCTATTAGATTATATTCTTTCTAGCAAGAGAGGGGCATCGTGAGTCAATACTTCAAATTCAAGTTTTTGAGTCTCCACTTTGGGCCCAAGTTTGTAGAGCAATCTCAGCAAAAAAGATACTTTCTTGAATAGGGGAGATTTTTGTCTGTTATAATCAAGCTTTCTATTAGGAAGCCGGTCTTTAAAATTGCTATGTGCAAAGGAGATAGCTCTCAAATAGATTGAGCGCAGTTCATTTTCGGTCCTTATACCCCAAACTGAACGTTAAAGCACCTTAAATCCGATGGCTAATACTAAGATGGTTCCTCTTACGGGAAAAGCTTTACTGCAGAAAGTAAAAGAGTTAAGTCACCTGCCAAAGCGAGAAACCGCTCGTGAATGTGGTTATTATAGTGTGACGAAAGATGATCAAATTCGGGTTAATTTAACTGATTTCTACGACGCACTTTTAGCGGCTCGGGGCATTACGTTAAGCCCAGAAGGGACAAAAGATGGTAGAGGCCGTGAGCCAACCTACCGAGTAAGCGTTCATAAAAATGGGCAAATTGTCATTGGCTCAACCTACACGCAGGAAATGGGGTTGAAACCGGGTGATGAATTTGAAATCAAGCTGGGTTACAAGCATATTCATCTAATCCAGCTAGACGCCTCAAAAGATGACGATTAAAGCGAGAGTTTATGCGCTTCAGTCGCATACTTAATCGACCATTATTTAGCTAGCTCGGCACTATCAGAGCTGGCTTTTTTTACCGTTAAAATATTCTTAAATACAGACAGTTTTATCCTAAAAAACCTTGTCCACAGCAGCTTTGCTCCCTGAAGTTTTACTGAAAGCCCTTTAGGGTAGTGAATTCATTTATGTCTGGCGCTCACGCTTTAGGGTTGCCAGGGACACGGGATTAAGCGGCGCAAAGCGCGTGTGGGTCCCCACGGCAGCGGATCGAGCTAGATTAATCTGGAGAAAACGAGCCTGCCAGTGAGACTCAGTTAACCAGGCTTTAAGCTGCATCATGCTCTCCAGGGTAGCCAGACACAATACAACACAACCGTTATCCCTCAGACGCTGAGATATCTGGGTCAACACGGCCTCAAGCCGCCCTCCGCTACCCCCAATAAAAACCCGATCAGGGGCTGGTAGCGATGCCGTTGCCTCGGGGGCCGGCCCCTGAATGGCTTGAATATTGGTTACTCCAAATCGATGACAGTTTTGGGCAATCAGCTGTCCACCTACTGCTGTCTTTTCGATCGCATAGATCTCAGACGAGGGGGAGAGACGCGCCATTTCAATACTGACGGACCCGGTCCCAGCCCCAATGTCCCAGATAATTTGATCGGGGGCTAGCGCCAGTTCAGCCAGGGCCAATATCCGCACCTCCCGCTTTGTCATGAGCCCAGGCCGATCTGGAAAGCTATGGAAACTGGTATCCGGAATCCCCAACAGGGGAACAGACGATGCAAACTGCCCCGCCGACCCGATCTCAGGCTGACGCAGTAAGACCACCACATTCAGCGCTGCCACCCTCACGCAGGCTTCTAGAGTTTCAACGCTAAAGCAGCGGAGTTGCTCATCCTGTCCGCCGAGATTTTCGCACACCCAGATTTGGTACCTACTGGGTAGGGCTAAATCACGGATCAGGGTTGCGATCGCGCTGGCCGGATAGCTCGGATCGCTCAGGACCGCGATTTTAGCCTCACTTCGCTGTAGGGCCGCGATTAGCGGCTGCCAAGATCGACCGTGAATACTGATGATGCAGGCATCTTGCCAGGGAATTTTGAGTCGATTAAATGCCAGCTGAACTGAGCTCAGAGAAGGATGAAAGTTGAGCTGTTCGGCGGGTAGTGAAGACAACAGTAATCGCCCCAGGCCAAAAAACAGCGGATCGCCGGAAGTCAGCACCACCATGTGGGGGCGGGGGACTGAAGACAAAGCCATCTTGAGTTGCTCTAACATGGCCGATAAATCCCCGATCACCCAACGCTGGCCAGGGTGATCCCGAAACAGGTCTAAGTGGCGGGTGCTCCCGACTAAAATATCGGCATTCTCAATCTGTTGACACGCCGATTCACTAAGATCAGCTGTCCCCCCCAGACCCAGCCCAATCACTTGAATTGGTGGATATCCATTATCCATCACCCATTACCCATATCCATCACCCATTCCCCTCTCCCACGCCAAAATCACCAATGCATTCACAATCGCCGCCGCCACCCCAGAGCCACCCTTACGTCCGGCCACCCAAATTCTCGGGATCTCCAAATCACTCAGGGCCTGCTTAGATTCGATCACGTTGATAAACCCCACCGGAGCGCCCACCACTAAACTGGGATGCACGGTTCCCTCGCTCACCTGGCGGCACAGGGCAAGCAAAGCGGTCGGAGCATTGCCAATCACAAACAGGGCGTGGGGATACTGTTGGGCACAGCGAAGCAAACCAGCCTCGGTGCGAGTCTGATCTGGCAGAGGAGATTTGGGGGCGTGCTCAATGGCGGCGATCACTGGATTCTGAAAGGTCTCCCTCACGATCCGGCGAAGGCCCTGGGCCACCATCCCCACATCGGTCACGATGGGGCAACCAGCTTGCAAGGCCATGCTGGTTGCTGCGATCGCATCATCACTGAAACGCAGCAGCTTCTTAAATTCAAAATCGGCGGTGGCGTGAATCACCCGTCGCACCACCGCATACCCCTCTGGGGACAGGTCATGCTCCCCGATTTCCTGATCGATGACAGCAAAGCTTTGATAAACAATCGGATGATCTTCAAAGGCTGGCATTTGTTTTTAGCCGTGGCCTTCCTAAGCCACCGTCTCCAAAGCCAGTTGAGCAAACAAGGGTTCATCCAGGGTCTGGGCCTTGGTGGCAATCACTTTTTCGAGATAGGCCCGCAGCCGTCGCCCCTGGATCTCATTAGGAACATAAATTTGCCCGCTTTGCTTGGTAAACAAGGGCGCATCGGTGAGCGCTTGATAGGTGGCAATCTCTTCGGACTGATTGCTAATCAGGGGACGATCTGCCTCTGTCGGTACCAGCCCCGGCGGCAGATGCCCCTCTAACAGGGCTAAAATATGCAGCTGACAGGCCTGGGTGTTGATGCCCCGCTGCTCTAGCAGATGCATGATGCCGCTCACCGGCAGGGGCTGCTCCGGAAACACCCGCAAAAGCTCCATCAGCAAGAAATAATCACTGTACTGCTGTCGAGTGATATCAAGTACCTGGGGATAACGGGCCAAATTGACCAAACCATAGGCAACCCGACTACAGCTGTTGGGTCGATCACCCGTGTAGGTGTCCTGGATAATCGTGGCGTTGGGAAACTTCTGACGCAGCCAGCGAGCAATGGCCGGTAGCGAGGCCGACCCACCGGTACAAATCACTTGCTTAATCGACTGAGTTGAGAGCCCCTTTTGGCTAAGCAACACGTTGAGGTGTCGGTTCATCCGCTGGATATAGGGCAAAAAGATGCGGCTCTCCAGGTCACGACGTTTGAGCAGCCAGCGCTGATTGCCCAGATCCAGCTGGAACTGGTTTTGATGCTGCAAAATCAGCTTGAGATGGCGGGCAGCTTCCAGCGCACTTTGCCCCAAGGGAGAACTCTTTAACCGCTGCCGCAAGCGATGCCGATTGGCCAGGTCCGACTCACCCACCTGGGGTAGGGTGAGCCCGTCAAGGTTGAGACTCTCCCAGTCGGCATTGGCCCAACTGGGCAGCTCGGCCTGCCATTGCCAGTCCTGATCTACGGCAGACACCGTATGCCCGCTCAGGGGCTGGCGATTTTCGCGGGGGTGTAGCAATTGACAGACAATATCTTGGTCAATGCTGTCTCCAGCATAGGGAAAACTGCGGAGGGCAAAATCATCGTAGCTGAGCGTGGTAGCATCACTCGGCAACTCGGCCAGGGCCAACTCCGTTAGGGTTGCCCCACCGCTAATCACGACGGAGCCCCCTTCCCAATTGCAGTTATAAAGACTGGGCTGTCGTGATAAGGGAATAGCTTCCGGGTGCTGGGCGTGGGGATCGGGCAACCCTGATAAAACCGTTGCGATCGCATCTTCGATAAAGAAAATCCGATCTGCCTGAAAGATCAGCCCTGAGGCCAGCACCACCTCCCTGAGATTCAGGCTATAGGTATCTGGCCAGTTAGTGGGGTAGCCCATAATAACCCCCTGCAGCTGCGATATCGCCTGCTGTAAGCTGGCATCATCTAGCCCCACCGCACCGCACGTCTGGATATTTTTGAGTAGTGCCTCTAGCCCCAATTGAATTCGCCTTAGCGGAAACGATTGGGGCTCCGACCACTGCAAAATGGGTTCGGCCTCACCCTCCTCCACCCCGTGGGGAATGGCCACTTTCATAAAGGGTTTGAGCTGCTTAATCAGCAAGCCACCCGGCGTCTCCGTTGCCCGAGATTGATGGTCAGCCTGCCAGGCGGCTAAGCCCACCGTCTGGATATCGCCATTGACGCTCATCCAGGCTACCGCCGGTAGGCGAAATCGCTTTTCGCCCTCGGTCTCTAACCAATAAAGCGGATAGACCTGACCCGACTGACGATCGAGCAGCACCGCTGAGAGCCCAGTCGTCCCGACATCAATACCCAAAAACCAGTCAGCAACGACCGCAGCAGACCCTGGACTATCGGCCGCAGACCCAGCCAGCTCCAACTCCTCCGTGGTTTCCAAATCCAATACATCTGCTGCACCCGTCGCCACAGGGATCGCCCCTATCGACATTTGATCAGCGACCAGCATATCATCCGCATCCGTATCCGGCGTGACCGTCGGCAGGTCAGAAATCAAAAGGTCAGGAGCCGCTGCCTCAGCAGTCAATACATCGGAGTCAGCAGCCTCCGACTCAGCAGCCTCCAAATCGGGAACGAAGCCCGCAGGTAAATCAGGAATAATGGCCGATTCTAAGGGCGAGGCTGCCTCCGGCAGTACCGGAATCTCAGGCATTTCCTCTTCAAATAGCAGCGGCTCTTCGAGATCGGGATGTAGACGGTTTAGCCAATCCGCCCCCTCCGTTTGGGTCGCAAGCTGATCGGCCTCTCGACTCAACGCTGACAGAGAGCGGTCTAAATCATCCGAGACCCCATCATCAACCTCAAATACGCCAGTTGCATCCACTACGCTAGCATCACCCAACACCTCTGATGAGCTCAGTGGGGCAACAGCTTCCGCCTCAGTAAAGGGATCCGGTGCATCGACTTCTACGGTATCGAGACCATCCGCCATCTCTAACTCTAAGGCCTCTAACTCTAAGGCCTCTAATTCTGAGTCCTCTAACCCTGAGTCCTCTAACCCTGAGTCCTCTAGCTCCAAGGCAGGGGGCTGGTCAGGCATCAAATCCCCCATCGACATCACCTCAAGGGCTTCTGTCGAAAGCACCTCAGGCTCAAGGTAACTATCCGGGGTGAGCCTAAACTCATCCCCCAGTTCAAAATTTTCTGCGGGTCTCGCCTCAGTAGGGCCTTCTAAAACAGCCGTATCTTCATCCGAATCATAGGCTTCTAGATCGTCTAAGAAGGGCATATTCTCAAAGTCAGGGAGATCGGTTGGTGCTAGCCCCGCCTCAAAATTGCTGTCTAAAGATAGCGATTGATCCACCGCAGAGTCCCACACGGCGTCGCTGGCATCATCTGAGCTGGGCTCTAATGTCGGCTCTAGCTCATCAAACCTATCGACAATGATGGTGTCTGGCGGCAAAATGACATCAGCCTGATCAGTCACCGTCCCTGGCTGATCACCCAACCCAAAATTCCCCAGCAGGTTCTGATCAAGCAGTTCATCAGGCACTTCAGACTGAAAAGAGTCCTCAGGTGCAACCGCCATCTCGTCCTCGTCTGGAAGTCTATCCATCATAAGCAACCCATCTTCCAACGGGATTTCGGTAGCAAACGGGAACTCATCTGTGGCGGGGGACTGATCCGCGCTTGGAATTTCAGGGGCAAACGGAATCTCATCTACCTGTGGAATTTCATTTGACATCTCGGGCTGTATCAGGGGCTGCTCAGATAAACTTTGGAGATCTTCGTCTAACTGCCCCATCAAGGTA
Source organism: Cyanobacteria bacterium J06635_1 (assembly GCA_039820425.1). Lineage (GTDB taxonomy): Bacteria > Cyanobacteriota > Cyanobacteriia > Phormidesmidales > Phormidesmidaceae > SIO4C1. Next base: position 9,617 of record JBCBQD010000027.1, on the reverse strand, counting down.
TCGTCCAGGTCAAGGGTCAGACGTTGCTCTGCCGCAGGCTCCTCAACATTCAATAAATCTTCGTCCGCAGCCGCTGGAATATAGCGATCGCCAAATAAATCACTGTCTTCCAGGCGGCCGGTATCTAAGCTGCCGAGTTCTAATTCTTCAACGGTCTCAGCCCCCACCTCACCGGAGGAAACCTCTGGCAAGATATCCGTCAGGGACTCCACAGTGTCAACTTCTGGCTCAATCTCTGTCTGAAAATCTGGCAAGTCCGATAGGCCCTCACCAAAGAGCTCATCTAAGGAACTGCCCTCTGGTTCAGGCTCACTTGACACATCAGCCGAGAGCGCAGGTGCATTTTCAAACAACCAATCTGCTGTTTCGGCTGATGCTGCAGCCTCTAGAGGAGCTGCCTCCAACTCAATAAGACTGTCTGCATAGCCCTCATCTTCCTCGACGGGCCGCTCATCTAAACCATCGGCCAAATCAACATCATCCAACTCCGGCAGCGTCGCTTCAAAGGCAACTGCCTCTGCCGCCAAATCTTCTAAATCTGACACTTGATCGAGTTCTGCAGACGAGGGCTCAGACGAGGCTGCAGGCAGAGCATCTTCGCCAAAAAAGCGCTCATATAGTTCACCGTCTTCGTGACGATCTAAGCCTTCGGGTTCATCCTCGTCAGAGGGCTGATCCAACAGCGTGAGGACCTCTCCCTGGGCCCCTTCGGCCTCCTCTGACCCGGTGCCTAAGCCCGTGTCATCAGACTCCAGGGGAGTATCAGCTTGAAAGACGGTTAGCGCTTCGTCTTGGAACACAGTAACATCATCGTCGTCCGATAGGGACAGTAGCGCAAAGTCATCGTCTGCTAACTGCAGGGTTGATGGATCCTCCAAGGCAACTTCGATGTCAAGGTCAAGGTCGTCAATCGCTGAGTCAAAGTCATCGACATCGGACGCGGGCTCAACGGCTTTAGCCTCTGCACCAGGCACCAAGGGCAAACTGGCCAGGCGCAATTGATCAGCTGTGTCCCCAGAGGGCGTTTCTAGAAGCCCTGGCACAGTGCCCGGTAACAGCTCCGAGGATGTGCCTGGATTCAGCTCTACCCCCAGACCAGAGCCGATATAATACCCGGCATCTTGGCCAAGTCGCTGGGCCAAATGATTGATCAGGGTTTGCATAATAGCCTCCCCCTGACGCCCCAAACCATGCATTTCTTCGAGGCCTTCGGCCAAGGACTCCCTATAGCTGCCAATACTCTTTTGCAATGCCTCAAAGACTAAGGCCAGGGTCGAGTCCAACTTAAGTAAAAGCTGGTCAGACTGGGCCTGCACCAGCCGCATTTGCTCTAGGCGTTGGGAAGGATGCAACCGTGGTTGCTCAGCAGCTACAAAAGTGGAATCTCCCTCCAGTATCAAATCATCGGCCTGGTCAGCCTCAATTTGGCGCATGGTTTGGCTGACCTGCTGGGTGAGGTTAAGTTGTAACCGCTCCATCAGCTGCTCTAAAAAAACATTGAGCTGATTTTCATCCAGGCTGGTTGTCCCTTGCAGTTGTAACCGATTGGCCTCTAAGGATTTAATCTCAGACTGTAGCGCCTCTCGCTCCTGCTTAAGCGTATCTAGCTCAAGCCGCAAAGGCCGCAGAGAATTATCTTTGAGGTACTGCATTTCTAGTAGGAGCGCCTGCAACACACTGGAGGCAGACTCTTCAGGTGATGCGATCGCAGATGACGACTGAGACACGACTTGACCCGTTTGCGGATCAACCGGTCCCCAACCACCGGGTGCATCAAATAACGCCTTGAGGGAGCTCAAATAAGCTTGGACCTTTTCCAAAGTCTGCCGTTGTTGCGCGTCTTCGCCGGAGCGAGACCACGGTAAGCGAGAAGACGATTTGAGCAAAACTGATTCGATTTCCGCAATCAGAGATTCAATTTTATCCTTCTGGGAAGCCACGACGATGCCCTTGATAACGAGTAATCAAAGCGTGTGCAGACACGTATCAAACGATATAAACATACCTGATGCATATAGATGCATACCGTTCAGATGCCCAAAGTGTAAGGCAGGCTGACCTAAAAGTCACAAAAGTCACCATTGAATTCAAGTTTTTCCCAAGAATCCAGCTAACAGCGTAGGGACATGCATCAGATATTTAGGAACAGACCGTAAATTTATGGCCAGGGTTTTACCCCACTGCAGAGCCCTCTGGTCACAGCCAGAGATCTGGTCAAAAAGTGGGGACCTGATAGATGCTGCAAACAAACCACCTTCAAATGCACCATTAAAATGAGTAGATACCCTTAATATTACAGAGGTTAACCAAACCCAACTCACCTTGGTCGATAATGATATGCTGAACTACCTTTTTATGCCTTAAATAGGGCTCTTAACTTAACCCCTATGGTTTAGAGTCCTTAGATTTCCACACATCACTATTTTGGAATTGGGCCCGTCTGAGTATTAAATTTGACCCGCCTGAGTATTAATTGTGTAAATCACGCGAGTCTGCTGTAGCCTATGAAAGTCCAGACCAAGCCCTTCCTATCGCTGCCCTTCAATTCATGAAAAGTTGACTGATTTGCCCCCTCTTTCTCGTAACTTGAATCACCCCAACTGGCCTAACTTCTGATTTCTATGGATGTTCGACATAACGCTCGGGACAACTCAGGTGCCAACGAATCAATCGAGGCAGCCCAGTTCTTTGAAGAACTCCCCGAAAGCATCGTTAAACAAGCAACCGCCCAGGTCGTCACCCGTCGGCATCCGGCTGGCCAGGTTATTTTGCTAGAAAATGACTGGGGTAATTCTGTCTATTTCATTTTGGAAGGCTGGGTCAAAATTCGCACTTACAACTTGGATGGCAAAGAGGTCACCCTCAACATTTTGGGTAAAGGCGAGCTCTTTGGCGAAATGGCCCCCCTGGATGAAGTACCTCGCTCTACCGACGTGATCACCCTGGTTCCCACGGTGATCGGCAGCATGCCGGCCCAAGACTTTGTCACCCTCCTCAAAAGCGAACCACTGTCAGGCATTCGTCTGGCCAAGCTGATGGCGCGACGACTGCGTCAGGTCAATCGACGGCTGCGCCTGAGAGAGTCAGACAGCCAATCTCGGGTAGCTGACATTTTATTATTCTTGGCCGATGGTCAAGGCCAAATCGGAGAAACCGGCGTAGAAATCCCTAACCTCCCCCATCGAGAACTCAGCAGCCTCAGCGGCCTCGCCCGAGAAACCGTCACCCGGGTCCTAAGCAAACTGGAAAAGAAAGGTCTGATCGTTCGAGAACGGGACATCGTTGGCATTCCAGATATTGATGCCCTAGAGCGTTTGCTAGTTTAACCGGGCACATGACCGACCAACCCGCTGATAGACCTGCAGATCACATCTCTGACCAAACCCCCGACCAAGCCCCTGGCCGATCAGGGCCGGTATCGGATCGAGCTGACCCGGCCCTCCCTTCGGAGTCAGCCGACTGGATAACTGACGAGCCATCATCGCCCCTGCCCCCCGCGGCCAAACCGACTAAAGGCCCCCTGGTCATGGTCGAAACCGCTTTCCTTGCCAGCGCGGCCAGTTTGATGTGGCTGATCAATCTCTATTTTCCCCCCGGTCCCCTGCTGCGGATCTTATTTCCGGTGCCGATCGCCCTGGTCTATCTGCGCTGGCACGCCCGGGCAGCCTGGATGGCCACCCTGGTGTCAGGCCTACTGCTGGGTATCTTAATCGGCCCCCCCCGCAGCATCCTTTTTGTCATTCCCTACGGCGTTTTAGGCGTACAGCTTGGCTTTTTATGGCGACGTCGGGCGGGGTGGGGTATCTCAATCTTGATTGGGGCCCTCCTGGTCACCCTTGGCCTCTTTTTTAGAATCTGGCTTCTATCCTGGATGGCCGGAGAAGACCTCTGGGGCTATCTCGTCGCCCAAATCACCCAGATTCTAGATTGGATTACCAATCGCCTGCTCGACTGGGGACTGATTGGTTTGGGGGTTTGGGGGGAGCCCAGCATGGGGATGATTCAAATCGGGGCCGTGGTGATGGTATTTGTGAGCAGCCTGGTTTATCTGTTTACGGTGCATCTCGCCGCCTGGCTGGTGCTCGAGCGTTTGGGCGCACCCATGTCGCCGCCCCCTGACTGGGTTCAAACCTTATTAGATGAGTAGCGCATGAGCGAGTGGGACCTGATTCGCTGCGCTGGCGATATCCCAACGGCCCAGTTATGGCTAGACCGTTACACTGGTCAAAAACCGGGCTTTGTCTGTGTCTTAGGCTTCACCGAAACCGCCCTAGTTCCTGGCATCTCTGCAGCAGGTGCAACCCCCGAGGCTCGACAGTACACCGCCCTGGCCGATGCCGAATTTTTACACGATGGTCCTACCCCCCATCCTCAGCACCCGCTGCCGCCCTTATCCGTTGGGGTCTCGCCAGCCTATATCAGCCGTGCCGTCCTGGCGGCCCTGGGGCTACCCATTTACCTATTTGATGCGGGCTTGCCCCAATCGCCCAGTGTCCCCCATATAGCGCTTGGAGGGACACCAGCTCGCTGTGTCAGCACCGGTCAAGCTCTGCCGATGGCCGTTGTCCAACGCCTGTTTCAAGTCGGCTGGCAATGGGGTAAGCAGCTAGGTCGTAAATTTCAAGGCAGCTATTTAATTTTGGGGGAATGCGTTGTCGGTGGCACGACAACTGCCCAGGCAATCCTGACGGCCCTCGGAATTCCAGCGGCGGGCAAAATCAGCAGCAGCCACCCTCAATGCAATCACGACCAAAAGACAGCCCTCATTAAAGCTGGGCTCCGGCAAGGATCTCCTCAAAAAACACCCGTCAGCCCCCTAGCCGCGATCGCAGCCGTAGGCGATCCAATGCAGGCCGCTGCCTGCGGATTAGCGATGGCTGCCAGCCAACATAGCGGTGTTTTGCTTGCTGGGGGCACTCAGATGATCGCCGTCTATGCACTAATGCTGGCCCTATCGCAGCAGTCACTAGTGCAAACAATGAACGGTGACGAAATCGCAACCTTACCCCCGTGGATACCTGACAACATTGTGATTGGTACCACTCGATGGGTTGCTGAAGATCTCAGTAGCGACTTGGTGGGCTTATCTGAAACCGTTGGCTCTATTCCGATCTTGATCAGTCAGCTGTCTTTCCAAACAGCCCACTATTCACAGCTGCAAATATATGAGCAAGGATTCGTTAAAGAAGGGGTCGGGGCAGGGGGCTGTGCGATCGCCGCTTCGTTATACAAACACTGGCCCCAAACGGCCCTGATAAAAGCGATAGAAGACCTGCTAAACAGGTAGAACGTCTCAAAATTTAAAAAATTCTTTAAAGTATGATTGCCAAAAATCCTAGCTTAAATTGAACAGGGCCATCGGCGACAAGCACCTGCCTATCTGCCCAGATCAATAGGTCCGAACGGCTAATAGCTGCTCCTCTAGGGCAGCGATCCGATTATAAGCAGCGGTCAGTTGAGCCGTTAAACGCTGAATTTGAATCTCGGGGGACAGCGCTTGCTCATAGCCAAGGTGTTCAGCATCAAAACGGGGTTCATCGTTCAAAATATCTTTGTGCTCGAGCGCCTCGTTCGAAATCAAATGAGGTCGACTCATCACAGGAGGGCTCACCCCAAAATGTTGATCGCCAACATTCTCATTCTCATCTTGCTTAGATAGCAGAACAGAAACCTTGTCATTGATTTGCTCCAGCATACTGTAGAGCACATCAACTCGCTCTGATAGCTGGGGCGCATTTTCCTGACGAACGTCCATAGGTTTAACCAAAATTATTCATGCACCCTATCCTAAGAAAGCCTTCTTTAAATATCCTGTTTATTCCTGAATGATTTAACTTTTTGTTGGCAAAACCTAACGAAATATTGAGCACCTGTTTTAGTCTGTAAGTTCGCCTAATTTTCTGCCTGGGAAATTAGCCTTAGAGTCTATCCCTCAAAGGCTTTAAGCTATTAGTTTCTTTTCCTAAAAAAAATAAAGTACGGTCAAGCAAGGCACTGGGTCAACTATCAAATTTTTTTGGCTTGATCGCCCAAATCCTTTGGAATTAGGATTTTTGAAAATAACTTCTTATTTTTCAATGCTGATTGATTAAGGTCGCTCAGGTGATTTCTCCTGGTGAAGTAAAGCAGTCTTTAGGTTGCTTAAAATTACGACGCAAGTCCCTGGTTGGTGACCCCAAACTTAAAGCAGTTGCCCCCCAAAAAGTTGCTCGGGAGTACGTTCCTATCTCATCAATTAACGATGTCAACGGCAAAGTGAGCATTTGTATCTGAGATAAGCGTCAGCATCCATAATTTAAAGCTTGTTTGAGTGAACATCTTCAAACGCTGAACGCAATCTCGCTCCGACCTGCTAAGCCAGATCGCACCCGCTGGCCAGAATAAAGTCTCCCTGATAATTTCGCTAAGTCGTTTCAAAAAATCGCTCAAAAGCGCGATATTATAATAAGGCAATGAACGAATTTTGCTGTTTTCAGCCTTTAGAGGACGTTATGAAATTCATCGCTCGGATTTTTCGTGGCATGGGTGTGGCATTTTTGGCAGCCGTACTTGCTATCGGTACTTGCTTGGTTGTGGCTGCCCCTGCGAATGCTGCAAACTATGAAGTCAAAATGGGTTCCGACGCAGGATTACTGGTTTTTGATCCCCCTAACTTAACGATTAAGAAGGGTGACACCGTTACCTGGGTCAACAATAAGATGGCTCCCCACAACGTTATTTTTGATGAGAGCTCTGTTCCTGGGGGTAAGGCGACCGCTGATAAACTGGCTCACGATCAGCTGACCTTCTCACCCGGTGAGTCCTATTCTTCTACCTTCGATGTGGATCCTGGCGATTATGCTTATTTCTGCGCTCCCCACAGGGGTGCTGGCATGGTCGGCAAAATTACCGTCGAGTAGTTCAGGGATTGGCTGTTCAAAATTTAGGCAGGCATCGGTTGACTGCCCAGCTTGTAGCCTGTTAATCAAGATAAAAATGCGGCGATCTGCAGATCGCCGCATTTTTATTGAGCTATTTTGTTGATCTGCGCTGAAGCAACTAGGAAGGTTCTCCGTTGAAAGAATGATATTTTCAGCTATTGTTTGAAGATTCTGTCAAAAAAGCCTAACCTTTAGCCGGTCGCCACAGCTGAACCTTGCTTACAGTGCTATAGTACCAGCGTCAATGAATAGTACCTGCGTCAATGAATGCACTGTACGATCTGAGGTTCGTACAGTAGGATAGGACTACTTTTAATGTCAACTGTAGGATAAGACACTATAAATTACCTTACGCCTGCTCACACCAGACATCTCAAACGTCGATTTGTAACTCCATGCTGGGTTCCACTGCCCTACCCACTGTTATCGTTGTAAAGCTTTGCACTTTGATGCAGGCAGGTTGTGTCGTCACCCTGAGGTGGGTATGAGCGACACAACCGCTTTTGTAGCAGGATGTGCAACCACAGGGGTCGCCGTATTGGTGTTGCTGGTATCCCGGATTGGCGGATCCGGAGCCGATCGCCCCGTCGACCGAGTTACACTCCCCCCCGAGCAACCCGTTGCAGCCCCTGCTGTCCCAGTGCCGCAGATACCTGACGCAGACAGTGAAGAGCTACGCCACGATCTAGAGCGCCAGCGAGAGATCACTAATCGCTTGGAGACTCAACTCTCCCAGCAAGAAATGGTGGCCCGCAACCTGGAAAATCAGCTTCAGCAGCAACAGGCTGAAACCCGACAGGTGCTCAGCCAGCTAGAAAACTACCAGAGATCCCTCGACACCCTATCGCTGCAAAATTCTCAACTGACTGAGTCTAGTCAACAATCTGGTAACCAGACCACACTCCTGTGGATTGGCGGGGGGCTATTTGTGGTTCTAATTTTTGGCGGCGGCGGACTCATCCTTGGCATGCTGTTCCTAAATGCGCAGTCACAAAGGCGGCAAGAGCGCTCGATGCCGATGATGTATCACCCCATTCAGATGCCAACTCCGCCTGCTTACCGCTATTACGAGCAAGAGTTTTTGCCGCCCCTCCCTGCGAGATCTCGGCGGGCAACCCCATACAACCCGCCGCCTCAATACGATTACGAAGGCTAGGGCGTAGCCAGCCATATTAGATTTGATGCCGATTTGATGCCGATCTATGCATCCCCTCAGCGCCCTCATTTTTGACGTCGATGGCACCTTGGCCGAAACTGAGCGAGATGGCCATCGTATAGCTTTTAATCAAGCTTTTGCAGCAGCAGGATTAGACTGGCACTGGTCAATCGATGATTATGGCAAACTCCTCTCAATATCGGGGGGTAAAGAACGGATTTATCACTTCATTGAGCAGGTCCATCCAGGGTTTGTGCCCCCCCCAAACTTCCAGAATTTGGCTCAGTTTATTGCCCACTTACACCAGGCGAAGTCTGGATTTTACAAACACGCGATCGCAACTATCTCGTTACGTCCGGGGGTGCATCGGCTCATCCAGGAAGCCAGGACCGCTGGGCTGAGACTTGCGATCGCAACCACCAGCAACCTCCATAGTGTTATTCCCCTTTTAGAAACCTGTCTCGGCCCCAATAGCCCCCACTGGTTTGAGGTCATCGCTGCTGGGGATATTGTTTCCCATAAAAAACCCGCCCCCGATATCTATAACTACGTGCTAACAAAACTGCAGCTACCGCCAGAGGCCTGCCTGGTCTTAGAAGACACCCATCACGGATTGGTAGCCGCCTGCCAGGCTAACCTCAAAACAATCGTCACCGTTAATGACTACACCCAGGGGCAAGACTTTACCCAGGCACTGGCCGTCCTCAGTCACCTGGGAGAGCCTGACAATCCCTGCGAAGTGATTGTCAGCAAATTAGCAGAAAACACGCTCGACCTGGGGTATCTGTCAATTCCTGCGTTGCAAAAGCGTTGGCCTCAGATTCAGCGACCCTGAATCACAAAAAATCGAGGACTGGGTAAATTGCCAGCATCATGCTGCAGGACATCGTGCTCAAACACCTGAGCACCTGATGGTTTCACAAAAATCTCCAGCGAAAAGACATAACTTTTCTCTAGTGGATATAGCTTTGTACCCTTGGCCATAGATAGATCTACATCCACTTAAGAAAGCATTCCAGGTCTCGTTTTAGTCAAAATTCAGACGTTATCATCAGATTCCTAGCCTGCATTATTCATGACTCCTGCCAAGAGGATTTGAATCTGGTCAATTAGCCTCTCCAAAGAGCGCCTGTCAGGTAAAGACAGGCTCATGTGTCCATCAAGCCCTAAAAATATGCCTTTTCAGGGCTTAAAAGGACAAAATAGGCACACCAATCCTATGAGGGGTAACGGCTCAAGCCAACTTGAGCGGGTTTGACTGTCGCAATCTCTGAGCAATCTGTCGCATCTCAGCCGCAAACGGGCAAAAGGCAGCTAACTCAACCACCACTCGTCGTACTGAGACGGTGACTCGTGCTGCCACTTTAATTAAGGTTGAACGGAGTCTTTCCACCTGAGCGGTGGCTAAACGGGTGCCGTCAGCCGCTTGGCGCAGGCTCAGCATCAAGACATAAGCTGCTTGGGCCAACAGTAGCCTGAACTGATTAGCGACAAACGAGCTACAACTGAGCCGTTTGGCCTGAATGCCCAGCTTGATTTCC
>JBCBQD010000026.1:0-34511 GCA_039820425.1 Cyanobacteria bacterium J06635_1 | reverse complement strand
AGACAGGCTATGAACGATTTTGCTCGGCTCTCGCCACTCTGCGATGCAATCGGCGAGTCCTTGGCACACTTGAAGCTGTTCTTCGGCTTGACGAGCCAGCAGCACCCCGGCGTCTGAACTCAGTTCAAGATCTGAGAATTTCACTACTAAGTCACGATCCTGATAAAAATCGAAACCCAGGTCCGTTTCACACACTGTCATGGCACAATTGAGACGATAAATTCTTTTAAGAGCCTGATTCTAAAACGTTTCGGGCTCTTTTTCTATCCCTTTTGTGACTTCTCGTGAATAATCCAGGTTAGGGTCATACGCCACCAAAAATCAATTGCCAGCATTTTCAGCCAGCGCCACAAGCGACCAATTTTCAAAGCGACACACAGATCAAGATCGCAAAAAGTCGCCGTTGATTACGATGCAAAGTGAAATTTAGGTTACAATGCCCTTGAAAATTCGCTAAGTAATAATTCCTAGCGCTTTGAATCAGGGCGTTTAATTAAAAGCATGAAGACTCTTTCTTCTGACATATCAAAATCTTCCGATCAGCCAGTTGCTGAGAGGTCTGCAACTCGAGAAACCACACCCGCCTCTAATACAGCCCAGATCTGCTGGATAGAAGTCAAGCAGTATCCCTATCAGCCCGATCATCAGGTAGAGCTGTTGCATCTTCAGGCCCAGGCCGACGCACTTTTGTTACAACTCCAGGCCGTCCAGCAAAAGCGATTAGCCGCCCAACAGCTAGCTTAATCACGTTGGCCCCTCCTCGGCCCAAGCATTAAGAAAGTCGAGTGTTTCCCCACAGCTCTGAAAAAGTCGCACTATGGTTGGGATCGATGGCTTGCGAATATCCTTGATGTGCCATGGGTCAGTCGACTAAATTTTCGAGAGATGCTGCCGCCGGTGATAGCTTGAGATCGTTGAGCTATGACGATAGTTACAGCTGCCCAGTGTGTGCCCATGGTCAGCTGTCAGTCCTCGTCTTAACCGACGCATTTGCCTGTGATTTTTGCCGCCATATTTTCACCGCTAATCTGGATGAGCAATCTGTACAGGTGGTAGACAGTGCCCAGCCAATGGCCTGGCGTTGGACCGGTAAACAGTGGCGTAGTGCCTACCAGCGAGACCGTAGCCTGGGGGGTGTACTGTGGGGACTGGGCCTGCTGTTAATCGGCATGCCGGTCGGTCTAATCTTGCTGTCAGCCTATCTGTTCCCTCCACTAGACGCCACTGGCTCCATCCATTTTCCGATTATGTGGGCACTGCTGACGCTCCTGTTGCACACCCTGATGGTGGGTTGGTTAGTGGCAGAGCATTATCAATGGCCCTGGTATGTGGCAATGAAGATTTCTTTGCAGCGATAGGTGGGGAACAGCTGTCGCTGTGGCGGGGTGGTGGGGTGGTGTTGTCTAAGCCCCAATACTGTTCCTACGGATTAACTGGCTGCAAGCGATAGCGGCCCCCCTGGTTGATCAGCAGCGCGGACGGGGCGGGTGCATCACTCACTACAACAGCACTCAGCTGCTGGGAGCGATTGAGATCGCTATACACGAGCGAGCCTGTGGGTTCAAAAATCATCGTCTGGGAAGGTGCGCCTGGGGATGGGAGCGTTAAGACCAACTCCGAGGCCCCATCGCCGGTCACGTCTAACCGGGCAATCTGCATCTGGGGGTAGTTGACCAACAGTTGCTGAGCCAGTGTATTGCTAGTGTCTGATTCAACGGTGCCTGCACTGAAATCCTCATTGCTATCTGACAAATCCGTGGAGGTTGGCTTTGTGAAGGTTGAATCTGAAAAAGTTTCTACAGAAAGATTAAGCACCGCAGCGAGTTGATCAAACCCCTCAAGGCTGTTGGGGGAAGTTTGGAGAAAATCAGCCAGGGAGGTACTTGCAGCCAGGGGTAGCCACCGAAGATTAGCCTGCGTCATCACCATGGCATCAGAGGGAAGCCCAACTGGGCCGGAGGCCAGCAGAATCAAAGATCGCCCCTGAGATTTAATACCTTGAACGGTTAACGAACTGAGATTGCCCTGGCTGGGACTAATCACCTGGAGCCGTTGCTGGGCAGTTAGCCCCAGACGATCCCATAGAGAATTTGCAGTGCCTGTCGTTGAGAAATTGGCCGCACTGGCAGAGAGCCAGCCGCGATCGCCTGAGAGTGATTGAACATTGATGTGATACCAGGTTTGACCAGCCTCTATGCGAGGCACGGTGGCATCTGGGAATAGCCAGTCCGGATCAGGGGTAGCGCGGGGAGCATTCACGGAGGATAAGCTGCCAACCAATTGCTGGTAGCGACCCGTATCTAGAGACGCCCCTGATAAAAGCCCTGAGGAGGATGCTGAGACTGGGATGGCTGCATCGGACTGGGGCATCAGTGTAAAGCGAGTCAGCTGATCAACGCGCTCGGTAAAGGTTTGCCAGCGCTCCAGGGCAGCCCTAGGCTGAGATTGTTTCTCTAACCAGTCTTTACCCGCATCGGGGGTTTGCCGAGCCGTGAGTAAAATCGCCCCCCACATTTGCACAGCTTCGTCTTGGGGATGGGCCTTGAGGTGAGCCTCAACGCGGGGCCAAAGCCTGGGGAAATTGGTTTTAAGCAGGGTTAATAACTCCGAATAGGTTGCCGGTGAGGCTTCGGTCTGCTTGAGGGCAACTTCCCAACGGCCATCAATCAGATCGGCCAGGAGCTGTTGCCGCTGGCTTGACCAGGTGCGATCGGCCTGGGCCTGGGTGAGCTGGGCATGGGCACCAATCAGCTTAAGCTGGGCTTCGGCAGCGGCAGACCAATCATCACCCAGGGCCTTTTTGGCACTTTGCATGATTTGCAACGCATGGGACCACCCCCCGCTATTGGCTAGCTGGAGCGCTTTATCGTACAGCGAGGTGGCCGGAGGCGCTTTAAAGACAGTGCGGCGCAGGGAAATTTCTTTGAGCTGCGGCGGTCGATTCGCAATCACTTGATAGGCCTGCAGCCTGGGCTCTAACCCGACGGTTTGGTCAATGATTAGTTCGTCAGGCCCTTCGTCATCCAAGGCTTTAAAGAACGGCTGCTGGCCCGCACCGCTGGTCCAGGCTAGTAGGGGCGTCAGTTCGCCACTGCGAGGGGCGTAATGCACAAGCTGCCCATAGCGCACCCGCAGCGAGCCTACCTTGCGGGTGCCCTCTAGAGAAATCCAGGGTTGTTGGGGGTCCAGGGGGTGATCTAGCAGTTTGACCGTTGTCAAGGCGGCGGCGTGATCGATCCCGGCCACTTCGGCAGCAGTCCCAATCAGGGGGGCGGTAACAAAGCTTTCTTTGGGGCCGCGAACTGTAATTTGATTGACCAACTTAAAACGGGTCTCGTCGCGACTCTCCCCCTGGGGACGATAGACTTGCAGTTCAACGATGGTGGCACAGCCTCCATTGGGCGTCAGGGCTTGGGCACCGCCACGGCAGCGCTGCTGAGCTTGAAAAATAGGAACAATCCAATCCGCCTCGCTAGCCTTTGAGCGACTGAATTGACCACCGGTTTTGCCAGACTTCCAGATGACCGGCTCCCCCGCTGTCAAACCAGTGGGCAAATCGGCTTTGATCTCGGCCATCGTACGCAGCGGCGTTTTTTCTGGGTTTCCCAGAGCAGGCACAACCGTGGTTAGCCAGTTAGGACTATAGGGATCAATCATCAGGCGCACCCCCGACCAAATCACAACCCCAGCCAGGGTAGCGGTCACCCCTAGCCCTAACAGGGTACCTATGCGCCAACCTAGCCTTTGGGCCCGAGCGGGTTTAACCCAGAGCCTGACTTTAGAGGGGGGTAACTGATTTTCCGAGGCAGTGACTTTCTTCGGGGGCATGGTGTACGCTTCTCCATGCGTAGGGCTTTGCGATCCTGGCTGCTAGGCTTTAGAGCCTACGGCTTTGAATGGAGGATAACACCTGGTCGTAACGTTTACCGGCGATCTCCCAGGTATATTCCGCTTCAATCATCTGGCGGGCATTTCCGGAGAGGGTTTGGCGCAGGTCGGCATCTTCAAACAGGCGACTGATCGCTTCGACGTAAGCGTCGGGGTGATTGGCTCGCACAGCGCGCAACGGGATATCCGACCCATCCACGGTCAAGCCTTCCAGGCCACGATCGCTGGCCACTACTGGCACTCCGGCAGCCATGGATTCGAGGGTTTTGGTTTTGATCCCCAGTCCAGCCCGCAGCGGCACCACGCTCACGGTGGATTGGTGCATGTAGTCGGTTATCGAGGGTACTCGTCCGGTCACGGTCACCCCCGGCAGGGTGTCCAGAGTCTTGACTTCGGGGACGGGTCTGGCCCCCACCAGACTCAGGGTAGCTTGGGGATAGCGGGCACGGAGCTTGGGAAAAACGTCTCTGGCGAAGAAGCCAGCGGCGTCAATATTATGGGACGAGTCCATGGCTCCGATCAAAATCAGGGATTGCCCACCGGGGTCACTGCCCCGGTAGGTAAAGGTGTCTAAATCAACCCCGTTGGAGACAATCGTCATCTCGGCATCGGGCACCAGCGCTTGTAGCTGCTGGCGATCGTCGGGGGTGGTGACAATCAGGTGTGAAAATTTCTTGCAGTAACGCTTCTCGTAGCGGGCCAACAGAGGCAGATAGAGCCGATCCCTCGGGGCATTTTCCGAGGCCCCGGCTTCGAGGTGGTTTTTGACCCAGCCGTAGACCGAGCTGTGGATGTCGACAAGGGTGGGGATGCGATCGCAAAATCCGGGCTGCACGTACATCTCATTCACACTATGCTCGCAGATGATCGCATCAAACTTACCGGCCTCAATCGCCTGGGCAACCCAGGCATAGACCTCGGGTGAAAACCGATGGGCCACATTCGGGGGGGTCGCACTGAGGGCAAACTGCACCAGCCGACCGATCTGACCCAGGGCACCGTCGTTGGGCAACTCTGAGCCAATCGGCGGGAACAGCTTCACCGTTTTGATCCAGCTTTCTAAGGCTTCAATATTCTCCGGCGTCGCATTGCGATTTTTATGGGCCACCACCGTGACCTCGTAACGCTGACCTAAATATTTCAGCAGGTTAAAGGTGCGCCCTTCGGCAGCGCCCGCACTGGGGGGGTAAGGAAACGTATTCAGCGATAGCACCAGCAGACGCATTAGACAGGGTCCTCAGTAGTCAATTCTGTAAATACGGCAATCTCACGGGCCTCCTCGGGCAGGCTTGACCGGGCCTGGCCCTGGTGGCGCGCCCGAAAGCAATAGAGGCTAATGGGGGTCATGGCTAAATCCAGCCAATCGGCTTTGCCCCGCAGCATGCTTAGGCAGGTCAAGGGGACTTCCTTGAGAATCCAGCGGGCGAGGGTATGGCGCACCTCTCGGGGCATCAGGGGGCGAGTTAACTTAATGCCGTACAGCTGATGCAAAAAGCGATTTGATCGACCATAGCGATACCACTGGGCGTGGAGATCTTTAAAGTTAGTGCGATGGTGATGCTCGACCACGGCGCTCTCTGCAAAAGCCAGCTGAACGCCCCCTTCCCGTTGGAGCCGCCAGCAAATGTCGGCATCGCCGCCGGTGGTCATCTGGGGGCGAAACAGGCCAATTTCCCTCAGGGCATTGGCCCGGATGGCTAAGTTAGCGGTTTGGCCATAGCCACAAAAGGGATGGGCCAGGGTATCTTTTTGGGACATCAGCCGCTTGCGTTCAGCATAGTGCTCTAGCCAGGTTTTCCCGGGAAAGGCGATGACTTCGCCCACCACCAGGCCAATGGTGTCATCGGTAAAACCCTGGATCAAATTTTCTAGCCAGTCAGGACGCGGGTAGCAGTCGGCATCGGTAAAGGCCAGGATCTCACCCTTGGCCTGTCGAATACCGGTGTTGCGGGCGGCATAGGCGCTCTGGATGTCAGTTTCTTGCAGCCCTCGCACAGTGATGCTTTTAGCCTCGGCCTGGGTGATGGCTGATTGGATGAGGTGGGGGGTGCGATCGCGACTGCCGTTATCCACCAGCAAATATTCCACCCGCTCAGCCGGATAGGTTTGCTTGAGCAAGCAGTCTATCAGCCCTGATAAATCGCGCTCCCCGTTATAGATCGGCACGATTACCGAGACGGTGGGCAACACAGGGACCACTTTTGACACCTCTGAAATGGGTGAATCCGTCATCGATAACTCAGGCTGGATCATCAGGGGCGAAGGGATAGGCGGAGACTAGACAAGAGGACAGACACAAGCGTTCATTCATCAAGATTCTGGCAGCTTCTTCAAGGCGACTGAGCCTTCCCCAAAAATCTTCACAAAATCCTTAGGGAGCTGCAAATTAATGACGCAATCAACTTGATGTATCAACCTGCTTAAATCAAGGTGCCCAGATTGTGGGTGGGTGGCGCTAAGTCCTGAGATAGTTATCGTTGGGCACGGCCATGCAATCATCATGTCTGCACCAGGTCAGCCAGATAAAGTCGCTATAGTCTAAACAGCTCATTATCCCCAACAGCAATATGACTAAGCCGTTAACCGTCACCATCGATTTAACCGAAGCAGGTTTAGAATTACCCCCTGATGGATTGGAAGCCATGTCGCTGAGGTTAGCCGATGAACTGCAAGCGGGTGGTTTAGCTGAGACCGCTGGCTTAGCCAGGGCAGAGGATGTGCCCGAGCAAGCGAAGTCTGCGATCGCAGGCTTCATTTGGGGTGTCTTAACCACAGAAATCACCCGCGAAAACCTCAAGAAAACCCTGGATTTTTTGGGTAATCAGTTTTATGGCAAGGCCCGAATGTTGGAATATAAAGCCGATGGCCTGGAATGCTCGATTGAATATCGCAATCAAGCCGATCTCGACCAGGCAATCGCAGCGGTAGACAGTTTAGAGGCCATTCGAATCAAGATTAAAGACCTGAAATAAGCGAAACTTGCTTGTATTCTCGATATAGGTCCAAGGCTCGGCGATTGCTTTATTGATGAGAAAGTTTGCGCTTCTAATTGGGGTTTCTGAATATCCAGACGGGTTATCGGCGCTACCAGCGGCGACTCAGGACGTGGCTGCACTCCAGCGGGTTTTAAGGGACCCAAGTCTGGGGGCGTTTGACGAGGTGAAACGTCTCCTCAACCCCAACCGCGACGAGATGGCCCGCACCATTGAGGAGTGGATTGAGGAGCGACGGGCAGATGATTTAGCCCTCCTCTTTTTCTCGGGGCACGGCGTTAAAGATGATCGTCGTAATCTGCATTTTGCTGCGAGTAACACCCAGAAAGACCGCAATAAGCTGATGCGTTCAACCGCGATCGCGGCCCGTACCTTACATGACTGGTTACGATATAGCCTCCCAAAACAGCAGGTGGTGATTTTAGATTGCTGCTTTAGCGGTGCCTTTGGGGAGCTGCTGTCTCGAGATGATGGCGACATTGCCCTCAAAGACCAGCTCGCCGCCGAAGGTCGAGTGGTGCTGACCTCCACCAGTGCGGTGGACTATTCTTTTGAGGAAAAAGAAGCGGAGCTGTCGATTTATACCCGCTATCTGGTTGAGGGCATCGAAAAGGGGATTGCCGATCTCAACGGCGATGGCTTTATCACCGTCGATGAACTGCACGATTATGCCAGTCGCAAGGTTAAAGAAACTTCGCCCGTGATGAGCCCAGATATCATCACCCTCAAGGGAAAAGGCTACAACATTCGGATAGCTCGCTCACCACAGGATAAGCCTGAGCTGAAATATCGCAAAGAAGTCGAAAAGCGGGCTCGAAAAGGCAAATTTACGATGCCTGCTCGGCGGATGTTGGCATCGCTCCGCCGACAATACAGCCTGACTGACGAGGTTGCCGATACCATCGAAGCTGAAGTTCTGAAACCCTTTCGTGACTATCAGCGCAAGTTAGACGAATATCGTGATGCCTTGGCAGAATGCGTAGAGGCTGGGCCCACTTTGGGTCGAGATACTCTCGTGGATCTCAAAGATTATCAAAAACACCTGGGTCTAAAAGATGAGGATGTGCGACTCATCGAGGAGAAGCTGGTCGGGGGACAATTAATAACGACAGAAAAATCACCCGCACCCAAAAACAACTCTCAGCCAGCTCCCTCGGTTAAGCAATACCCAACCTTTAGATTTGAGACCGTTCGGATCAACGAGCAAGGCAACGTCATCGAAACCATTCCTGGTGAAGTCGACTACTTTTCCGAAGACCTGGGTAATGGCGTCACGCTGGATATGGTGCGCATCCCTGGCGGCAAATTTATGATGGGCGCAGCTGAGGGAGAGGAAGGAGCGAGTGAGGATGAGTATCCCCAGCATGAAGTGACGGTGCCTGAGTTTTGGATGGGGAAAACTGCAGTAACGCAGGCGCAGTGGGGTGCGATCGCACGCCTCAAAAAAATAGACCGAGACTTAAAGCCCGACCCTGCCCGCTTCAAAGGCGCAAACCGCCCGGTTGAGAACGTGCGCTGGCAAGACGCGATAGAATTCTGTAAACGGCTATCAAAAAAAGCGGGGCGAGAGTATCAGCTACCTAGCGAAGCCCAATGGGAATATGCCTGTCGGGCTGGAACGACTACGCCGTTTTACTTTGGGCCCACGATCACCCCAGACTTGGCAAATTACGACGGCAGAAGCACCTATGGCAAAGGTTCCAAAGGCAAATATCGCAAAGAAACCACAGAGGTTGTCAATTTTCTACCCAACACCTTTGGGCTGTATGACATGCACGGTAATGTGTGGGAATGGTGTCTAGACGGTTGGCATGACTCCTATGAGGGAGCACCAACCGATGGCAATGCACGGAAATCCTCTGACAAGAGAAAATTACTGCGGGGCGGTTCTTGGAACGGCAATCCGAGGAACTGCCGCTCTGCCGATCGCTACGGGTTCTCGCTCGTCTTCCTCCTCAACCTTATTGGTTTTCGAGTGGTCTGTTTTTCTCCCAGGACTAAAAAATAGCTCTTTACCCTCTTTCCCTTGTGCCCTTTGCCCTTCCTAGCGCGCAGCGCTTTAAAAATTTTTTTAAATTTTTGGGGTTCTTTGAAGTATTTTCCATGACAACAAAAAGCATATTTTTCAAGGTACTTACATGGAAGAACTTCCCATTATTCAAAAAACCTACGATCTGATCAAATGGTATGTGCCCATTCTTAACCGATTACCCAAAAACTGGTAGGTTGGGTAGAAGCATGAAACCCAACCTTCGGTAACCGTTATCTCCCTTGCCTGTCTGTCTATCCTGAATCAACCGATAGACACCAAGACATGCTATATCGCCGCGCCAGCACCCCAGGTGCAACCTACTTCTTCACAGTCGTCACCTATAATCGACAGCCTCTCTTCAACACGCCCGAAACAATACAACTCCTCCGCCAAGCCTTCCACATCGTCAAACAGCGTCATCCCTTCACCATTGAGGCTATTGTCGTCTTACCCGATCATCTCCATTGCCTATGGGCCTTGCCTACTCACGAAGCTGACTTTTCAACCCGCTGGCGATTGATCAAATCCTATTTCAGCCGCCATTGCCCCGAGTCATATAAGCACCCACAATCATTGGCTCGTCTTAAGAAAAAGGAACAAGCCATTTGGCAACGTTGTTTTTGGGAGCATAAAATTCGAGATGCCAACGATTTTGATCGCCATGTTGATTACATTCATTACAATCCTGTCAAACATCGTCTGGTGACAGCGCCCCGCGATTGGCCATATTCAAGCTTTCATCGATATGTGGCTCAAGGTTTGTGTTCTGAGGATTGGGGGGCTCAAGGATGAGGTGAATTTGTCCGTGAGGAGGAATGCTCGGAAATGTTGGGTTTCGCGCGCCCAACCCAACCTACGGCTTAAAGGCTACTACGGCTTAAAGGCTACTTTCATTGCTTGGGCCTTACGCCCTAATCCTCGACGATAAACCTGCATGAGTACATCGAGTTCTTGAGACTCCGCCTGACCTAATTGACCTTCTCTATTCTCAGCCAGCAGCTCATCCAGTCGTTCTTGCTGATGTGCCTCCATGGATAGATTGCAAAGGCCCAAAACCTGCTCGTCCGCGAGGGTTTCCACAGGTAGCTCATTGACGGCCTGATCAATCCACTCAACTAAGATATCCTCCAGCCGCTGCTGCTTAAGGGTCGCCACCGCTTGGATCTGGCTAACCAGCGAAGTCGGTAGATTTAGAACAATAGTTTCTGTGATTGGCCTGTTCAGAGCTCTAGAGCCATTCTTCTATATTAGACGCCGCCTATTAAAGTGTTCATATTTCCAATGGGAACGCGTAATTCATCGTTCAATTAAGTGCAATAGTCATCTGACGAGCTCACATACCGGCTGTTCGAAATTTATGTGAGATCTATAATTAACAGGCCCGACTTTAGAGGCATTCCCGATGGTTTTACAGCCTCTCGACCCCACTACTCTACCCAGCACCACAGAGCTACCCTGCTCTGACGACACCCCTGTGGATAACGAAGACCAAAATCTGCTGCCCAATCTGCTACTGTTCACGCTGATTAGCCTCTGGTCAGAGCGCATGGACTGGTACTTTGGGGTCGATATGGCGGTGTATCACACTACCGGGGCGAGCCCCAAGGTGCCGGTTGTGCCCGATGCCTTTTTGAGTATTGGGGTCGAACGACGCAAGGCCAGCCGACAGGGTAAAGGACGCTTGAGCTATGCCGTTTGGGAGGAAAACGATGTCGTGCCGACCATGGCAATAGAGGTTGTTTCCCAGACACCGGGTGGGGAATATGACGAGAAATTCGAGATTTATCAGCGGCTGGGCATCCTGTACTATGTCATTTACAATCCCAACTTCTGGCAGCGCGATCGCCATCAGCCCTTTGAGGTCTACAACCTAACCGATGGTCGCTATCGTCTACAGCTGGGTGAGCCCTACTGGATGCCGGAGGTGGGCTTAGGCATCGGTCGTGCTCAGCAAGCACTTGGCGGCATCGAGCAGGAGATGCTGCTATGGCACGATGCCCAGGGCACTGCCTACCCATTGGCAGAAACAGAAATTGCCCAGATACGCACTCAACTCCAGGCAGAATACCAGCGGGCAGAGGCAGAGCGCCAGCGGGCAGACCGGCTGGCTCAGTATTTACGATCACTCGGCCTCGACCCAGACAATTTGCCGGAGACATAGCGCGTTTTAGCTTTTCGGGCACGCGATCGCACCAGCGCTGATTTATCAGGTCGCACCGGACTCCTTTTCACCTTGCCCTTTTCCCAACTGAGTCCAGGACTTTGATTTTTGGGCAAAGCCCTACTATGCGATCGCAGCCAAAGCCCGCTTTTCTGTCTTCACCTCAGCCGTCAGGGCTTCCTCCAACGGCGATCGGCCCAGCCTTTCTTCCAGAATATCCATCACCTCACGGCCAAAGTCATTGGGGTTTTGCCGCCAGGCTTGCAGGCAAACCTCACCAAAGAAAGAACCCAGCGGTTCCGGATTCCACAGCAGCTTTTTAGCTACCCAGGGCAGGTGAATCGCCAGGGGATCGTAGCCCTTCTTGAGAATATTATTCTCCAGGGCGTAGTCCTCAAGGTGGGTGTGGGGCTGTAAGCCAATAAAGAAAATCGCCGGTTCCACCTTATCTGCGCCAAAAATCGCTTCCAGGGCTCTGTGATAGGCAATGGTTTGGCGAATGGTTTCGGGGCGCTCGTCGATCACATTAAAGGAATAATTGACCGATACCAGGTCGTTAAACCCGGCAGATTTAAGATCCTGACAATTTTGCAACACCGTGCGCAGGTTATAACCCATGCGCATCTTCCGCACCAGCTCCTGGGAGCCGCTGGTGATCCCGATCTCAAAATAGTTCATCCCCGTCTGCACCATCAGATCGCACAGCTCTGGGGTCAGGTTATCGGCGCGAATATAGGCCGCCCAATGGATATCGGTCATGCCTGAGTCAACAATCTTTTGCAAAAGCTCGACGGCATCGTCAATAAACTTACGGGCCGGGATAAACTGCGCATCGGTAAACCAAAAATTTCGAATGCCCCGGTCATAGAGCTGACGCATCTCGGCCACCACCTCATCGGCGGGATTGATGCGGACCTGTTTGCCCTCAACTACCGTGTAAACGCAGTAGCAGCAGTTATGGGGGCAGCCCCGCTTGGTCTGCACCCCGACATAAAAATCGCTTTCTTGCAGGTAGTATTCAAACTCGGGCCAGATGCGCTCGATATAGTCGTACTGACAGGCGGTTTTCTCAATCGGGGTGGGCCACTCGTGGATCAGGCGATCCCGAGGCGACTCCTGACCCACCACATAGCAGCGCTCATTAGAAAAGTCCTGCCCCCGCAGCAGTTTCTCCAACAAAACTTCGCCTTCGCCCACCGAGATGATGGTGCCCTTGGGCAACATTTCCCCGATTTGCTCATAAAAGACGCTAACGGCACCGCCCCCGACGACTACCTGCACATCGGTGTATCGCTTGGCCCGCTTGAGCCCCCGTTTAATCAAGCCCAGATTTTGCCAAAGTTCATTGAGATAGGTGGAGGCCATCCGCAGCCCCCCCACTGCCCCCCGCAGCTTAATCAGGGGGTTGCGGGCATAGTAAAACTCAAACGCATTTTGTAAGGGGTTACCGCCCCGCCCCCCCACCGGCGCATAAATCTGAATATCTCGCCAAGAAAAGACCAGCACAGTGGGCTGAAATTCATCGATACAGGCATCCAGAGCAGCGCCAAAATCCAAGGGAGGGAAGGTGCCCAAATCAAAAATGCGCTGCTCCACCTGAGGTAAAAGCTTATGAATGTGGTCGGCTAGATAGACCACCCCAATGGGAAAAATCGGATTGCAAGGCAGTCGAACGTAGAGAACTCGAGGGATCATAGCGCTACAGAGGACCGAAGTCAGCCCTCATATTTTTCACATATCTTTACGATAACACTGGATCCCATCACGATTCACTGACGGGATCCCGGAGGGCAAAGAAAAGGTATCCGCTCAGTGCGATCGCAATTGTCATCGGGTCACAAATATAGCCAGCACCGCTGAAATCTAGTTAAATACACCGACAAAATTAGGGTTTTCTTAACATTTCATTTGCATTTTTTATCCGTGCTTATGGATATGTTTTGATCCCTGTTTTATGGCCAGACAAGTAAATGGGGGAAACGGGACTGAGGTTTGTATTGTTTTGTGAAAGTTTTTGCCGTGAAACTTAGCATTCATGCACCTTGGTAGTGACTTTTACAGTCGCCAGGGATCGCCCAATGTTAACCTTGTGAACAGTTGTGCAGGCAGATTAATCTTCCTTTACTTATATGACTCAAATTCTTGATTCATTGCCGTCTGATGGTCAGCGTGCTTTTTTATGCTGCTACGTCAATGCCACGAGCAAAATTCAGGTTGCAAGGATTACAAATATTCCAAATTGGTATTTTGAACGGGTCGTTTTTCCAGGGCAGCGCTTGCTGTTTGAGGCGATCCCCCACGCCCAACTTGAGATTCATACTGGGATGATGGCCAGTGCTATTTTGTCAGACACGATCCCCTGTGAACGGTTAGCCCTGCAGGAGGCTTCTGACAAGGGCGGCATGACCACCCAGGGGATGCCTTCGTCTATGGCAGTTGTCCCTGAGCCGATCGTCGATCGGACCGAGGGCAGAGCAGCCATGGCCTCTGTGGATTAGGTGTGGCTTCTGTCAACCCCAAACAGGACCTCAGATATTAGTTGATACAAAGTTGTAGAATCAATCTGCTTAAGCATATCGGCCCTCCACCAACCCTGGGGAGGGTTGTTTTTCGTTATGCCCCGTTTGACGAGATGATAGGGATATCGAGTATGAGAATGTAATGGATCTGCCCTCTTTTTTATGGCTATGGCGAATCGCAGCTTGGTCAATGGGGCTGTCGTTGACGACCTATGCCGTGCTGGCAGTCACCGGCGGCGGGCTTTGGTACACTCGTCAGACTAAGGCAGGTCGGCCCAAATGGCTCAGGCCCCTGCACTATGGGCTGGGGGGTACTTTAGTGGGGTTAGTGCTGCTACTGATGGGCATTGGCGTGGTTGGTACCCTGGGTGAATATGGCCGCTTGGGGCACTCCTGGCATTTACCGATGGGGTTATTCGTGGTGGGGTTGGTGTGTGGGTCGGCCTGGAGTGCGACCCAAATCCATCCTCAACGTCCCTGGGCACGTCCCTTACACTTAAGCTTAAACGGAGGCTTATTTCTGGCCTTTGCAGCGGTGACCTATAGCGGTTGGGTGGTAGTGCAGAAGTATTTACCGTGAGGTCTTCCAGGGTTCTGCTTAAGGTGGAATATCCTGGATGATGAGAAGATAGGCATCAGGAACCAGAAGATCAAAATGTCAGAACAGCTCGGTAGCAAGCCCCCCCATCCCCCTGTGTCTGCTGAACAATTCAAAATTTCTCCGTTAATTCGGATTACGCTGCTAGGGTTTTATGGCGCATTGGTGCTGCCCCTACCGTTTTTAGCGACGGTGACGGATGCACCGGTTCCGGTTTGGGTATTGTGGATAGGGTTGTTGATTGGCGGGCTGATCCTGTATGGCGTTCTCAGTGAACGAGTTGAGCTCGACGACACGGGGATTCGGGTCACCTATCCGGGCTGGATTCGATGGTTGCTACGACGGGGATGGTCGCTGCAATGGTCTGAAATTCAGACCCTGAAACCGCGCTCTACTGGGCAGGGGGGCCTGGTATATTACTTTTTGACCCCTGAGGCGGACCGGGCTTACCTGTTACCCATGCGGGTGGTGGGGTTTAATCGGCTGGTGCAGCGGGTCGAGGCAAAAACAGGGATAGATACCCGCGATATCAAGCCTCTGGCACAACCTTGGATGTATTTGATCTTGCTGGGGGTGACGCTGTTGCTGCTGCTAGTGGACACCTGGGCAATCGGAATGGCGGTGGGATAGCGTGACAAGCAACGTAGGGATACCGACCTCAACCACAGCCCAAATGAAATTTGACCGGGTGAGTGTGAAAGCGCCGGTGGGTCTGAACGAGATTTTGAGCGATCTGTCTTTTGACATCGTAGCCGGTAGCTTTGTGGGGGTGGTGGGAGCCTCAGGGGCGGGTAAAACCACACTGCTGCGGCTGGTAAATCGTCTGGTAGAGCCCAGTCAGGGTCAGATTTTATGGCAAGGGCAATCGTTAGCGTCTTTACCGGTGGTCCCCCTGCGGCGACAAATGGGCTTGGTGCTGCAAGACAGCAAACTGTTGGGCATGTCGGTCGAGGCAGCGCTGTGCTATCCGGCTTTGCTGCGGGGGCAGTCTCCCGGTCAGGCCAAGCAGCAAATGCTGCCCTGGCTCGATCGCCTCAAGATTCCTCGGGATTGGCTGCCGCGCAGCGAGGTAGAGCTGTCGATGGGGCAGCGGCAACGGGTTGCGATCGCACGGGCCCTAATCGCTGAGCCCAAGCTCCTCCTCCTGGATGAACCCACCTCAGCCCAAGACATTGGCTCCGCTGAGTTTTTGTTGACACAGCTGCAACAGCTCACTCAGCAGCAACAGCTCACCATCGTGATGGCCAACCACCAGCTTGATCTAGTAGCCCCAGTCGTGACCCAGGTACTCCATTTACAAGCCGGGCGACTCCGGTCTGACCAATCTACCAGCAGAGTAGATTGGTCAGCCCTGCGGACAGCCATTGTTAAGGCTCATCAAGCAGCCGATGCCGAGTGGGGAGATTAGCGGGCGCTCGTCGTGGTGACAGCTGCCAACGGGCTGGCACCATTGAGAGGCGGTTCAAGGGCCGGCGTAGTCGCCCGAATACGTTCGATGTTTAGCCGATAGCCCACGTTACGAACAGTTTGAATCACATTGGGCTGACGCGGATCAACCTCAATCTTTTTGCGCAGCGAGAGCACGTGGGTGTCAACCGTGCGGGGATTATCAATCTCGTCAGGCCAGGCCCGGCGAAGCAAATCGGCCCGACTCAGGGGGGCTCCCTCAGCCTGAGTCAGCACATAGAGCAGACTAAACTCCTGGGGAGTTAAATCTATAAAAGAATCCTTATAACGCACCCTTCGCTGCACCAGATCAATATTGAGGTGGCCGTATGCCAAAGAAGCCGGGGCTGTCGTAGTGCGAATGCGTCGGGTAAGGGCATCGACCCGAGCCAAAAACTCCTGCATCCCAAAAGGCTTTTTGAGATAGTCATCTGCCCCTGCCTGGAGCCCCCTGACAACGTCCTGCTCAGCAGTCTGGGCAGATAATATCATCACCAAAGGGCGTCCCCGACGCTGTAACCAATGGCAGAGCTCTAAACCATCTCCATCAGCAAGATCAGTTTCCAAAATCACCAGATCAGGCTGGCCCGATTGAAACGCCTCCCTTGCGCGGACAGCATCCGGAGACTGGAACACGCGATAACCAGCCTGCTGCAAGTGCCAGCTCAGCAGCGATCGCAAATGGGGATTTCCCTCAATAATCTGAACGATGGCAGCTCCCACAAAAATTCCATGCACTCGGGCTTAAGTTCCTAGAACCTTAGCAAAGCTACCGCTGACATTTTGTAATTGCGGCTACGACTCCACACAAGCGAAACGGCTTGCCCTCGTCTTTAAGCAACCGTCTACAATAAGGTTAACGTCTGGTAAACGAAAAATCTTTTAACCAACGAGTAACTGGTAAGATAGAACTACCAGGTTAAATCCTGCGTAAACGATTGCAAAATGGTTACAAGTTGTGTTTAAACGACGTAATCTGGCTTACTCAGTGGGTTTATCCTGTTGAGATTCAATCGGAACTTTGACGATGTGTCTCCTAAGACACCCCCTACGTCTGCCGATTGTAGTTCATTGGTTTAAGTGGTTCATTGGTTTAAATAGTCAACACTGTCTACGGTGGATGAGTGAGGTTTCTTAGATCATGCTTCAAGACCCTAAGACAATTAGGTTCTATCAAAGGGTTACGGATGCCGTTGTTGACCACTGGAACAAAGGCTATCGTATGGATGAGCTGCGGCTCTACATTGAGGGGTATTTAGCTGCCCTGCGCCATGGTAACTCTTTAGAACCCTATTTGGTGCATCGCCTCGAAGAAGAAATTATTCGATTCCTGTATGACAGCACAAACTTTGCCGTGCCTCAGCCTCAGCCTGAGCCTGACTACCGATAGGTAAAACCATTCAGCAAAAAAGGCATGACCAGATCATGCCTTTTTTGTCTCTTATTGAGCGCACCTAAGACGCAAGGGCTACCTCGACCATTTCCTGAAGCTGACCATTTTGGTAAAGCTCAATCATGATGTCTGAGCCCCCGACAAATTCTCCGTTGATATACACCTGAGGAATGGTCGGCCAGTTCGAATATTCTTTAATGCCCTGGCGAATGTCCATATCGGCCAAAACATCAACGGTCTCATAGGGCGCACCCAGCGTATTGAGAATCTGCGCCACGTTGTTAGAGAACCCGCACTGGGGCATTAACTTAGTGCCTTTCATAAAAACCAAAATCTTATTGCCGTTGACCAGCTGATCAATCCGATCTTTGAGTTCTGGAGACATGATGTAATTAGACAGCGAATACAACTACTGCAATCTTATCGAAGGACGTCGGGTAATGTGACCTAAGCTCCCTGATTAGCATCCCATTGTTGAGGGGTATAGGTCTTGAGTGCTAGCGCGTGAAGATCACCAGTAGCCATCACGCTATTAACGCTTTTATAGACCCGCTGATGCTGCTTGACCAGATTTAAACCCTCAAATTCAGAGGTCACCACCGTGGCTTGATAGTGATCTTGGGTGCCGGTGAGGTCTTCGACGATGACCTGGGCATCTGGCAGCTCTTGTTTGATAAGTGTCTCCACCTGATTAGGGGGAATCATGGTTAGCTCCTTTAGTAGAGGGTAGTGGGTGGTGGGTAGTGGATAGTGGGTAGTGGATAGTGGGTGATGGGTAGTGGATAACGGAGTCTAATGTCCGTGTCCCCGCATCTCCCCCTCTCCACGTCTTCCTTCCCCATCTCCCCCAATCTTATTCTGCCTGACTCTCTTGGGGAGCACTCGGATAGGGAAACTCGACGAATCCAATCTCCAGGAGATGCTGATAGGCTTGCTGACCTAAATCACGGGTCGGGTTTTGGCTATCGATGACTTCGACCAGCAGAGGCACGGCCAAATCAGACTGGTTTTGGGACTGATAGACCTGGGCCTGCTGCAAAGTCGCCTGGTCTCTTAGCTGCGCAGCTTCAAAGGCTCGATCTCGAACGCTGCTGGCAACGCGATTATCAATACCGGTAAAGACCCCTGCCAGCTGTTGATAATAGCTAGAAACCTGATTTAGTCGATCGCGAGCGGTCTGTAGTCGCTCAGCAGCCCGATCGTAGTTGCCAGCGGCGTTGGCCTGCTCAGCCTCCTGGATTAAAATCTCGGCAGCAGCAATACCGGTGGGGTTAGTTTCTGGGCTGAGCGGGCGAATGGAACTGGTCGAACCGCCGTCATCAGGCGCGCCGCTGCGCGGGTAAGCATGCTCAACAAACCCCAGCTCAAATAGTTGACCATACGCTTTTTGCCCTAACTCCCGACTGGGGTTCTGACTTTGGACAATCTCAACCAGCAGGGGGACAGCTAACTCAGGCTGGTTTTGGGCGCGATAGACCAGGGCCTGACGAAAAGTCGCCTGGTCTCTCATCTGGGCGGCTTCTAGCGCTCGCGCCCGCATATTATCGGTGATAGTAACATCGATGCCCGTAAACTCATCGGCCAGTTGACTGTAGTTGGCAGACAACTGATTGAGATTATCGCGAGCGGCCTGTAGTTTATCGATGGCCTGACCATAGTCTTGGGCTGAGATGGCGCTCTCTGCCTCGGCCATCAGCCGAGCCCCGTTGGTATCAGCTAGCACATTAGAGGGGGACACATTAGAGGACGTAGCCTCAGGAGCATCTGTTGGGGTAGCCCCAGGGGCCTCCACCGGGGTAGCTTCGGGAGCGGTTTCGGGGGTGGCATCTGCGGGGGCTTGGGCGCTGACCCCAAAGGGGATAGCGGCTAGCATCACGGCAGCAACTCCGCCAAGGGCAACTAAACGAAAAATTGAAACGCGTGCGCAAGAAACCATGGTGCCTCAGCAGTTGAGAATAAAGTGGATTAAACCACATCCGGTCAATTAAGTGCTTCCCTAAGGGCAAACCATAGGTTGGGATGTGGCCAGAGTTAACAAGGGGCGACTTAGAGATTCCTAAAGCTTTCTCAAGGTCGGCTTACATTTTAGATAAGTTAGATAAGCTTTGAGTCAACCAAGACTGCTTATCCACTATAAAACGTTAAGTAGACTACCAGTTTCTCAGGGGACTTACTGAGAGAACATGTGCCTCTTCTGTAATTGGTCACAGGCGGGGTCAGCATTGAATGGCGCTGGATTCTCATTTTTAGGCATAAATCGCAAACATAGGGTAACCATGTCAGCAAGTAGCAATCAGGGGGTACTGCCGGGGCAAGAGGGGCTGATCTTGCAGCGGGGCGGTGAAGAGCTGCGGTTAGATAAAGTGGAGGACCGCTTTACCACTCGACTGGTCAGCCCGGATCATCTGGCGACAGTGCGGGGCGAAGTACAGCCGCTATCAGTGCGCCCGGTGGCGCGGGGGCAGCTGATCGAATGGCAGGTCCCTGCAGCCAGGCTAGAAACCATATTAGACACCGTACGGCAGCGGCCAGAGGTGGCGTTTGCGAGCCATGTTTATCGATTAGAGAGGAGCCCCCAAAGTCGGTTCTATTTACTCGATCGACTAACGGTACAATTTATACCGTCCCTGGGCATTGGGGCAGTTGATGCGATCGCATCGGCCCTCGGCCTGATCCGCGACAAAGCCCTCGACAGCATTGACAATGCCTACGTGTTTTGGGTCTCAAAGACCGCCAGGGAAAACCCCATCAAACTGGCCAATCGCCTGATGCGCGATCCGCAGGTGCTGCTGGCGGAGCCCAATATTGTGGTCAAGACCGAAGCCCTCTATCGCCCCAAGGACACGCTCTATCGTGAACAGTGGCATCTGAATCACCAGGGCGGCACAGAGCTAGCCAAAGATTCCCATATTTCAGCCGAGGCCGCCTGGGAGATTACCCGAGGCAGTCGCTCGGTGGTGGTGGCTGTGACCGACGATGCCTTTGATCTCAACCATCCCGATTTGCAAGGGGCGGGCAAAATTGTGGCCCCGCGTGATCTCAATGCCCGCGATGGGTTGCCCATGCCCAATCAAGACTATGAAAACCATGGCACCGCCGTCGCCGGGGTTGCGATCGCAGAGGAAACCAGCCACGGGGTGGTCGGGGTGGCCCCAGGCTGTAGCCTGATGCCAATCCAGACGACGGGGTATTTAGATGACGAATCGATTGAGGCGCTTTTTGACTGGGCGGTCGAGCAGGGAGCCTCGGTGATTTCGTGCAGTTGGTCGCCCGCCGCCGTGTATTTTTCACTCTCGATGCTGCAGCGCAACGCGATTACCCGAGCCGCCACCAAGGGTCGCAATGGCAAGGGCTGCGTAGTGGTCTTTTCAGCAGGCAATGCCAATCGCCCGTTGAGTGGTAAGGTCCAAGAGCAAGGCTGGCCTCGCAACCTGCTGCGCGGCGTGACAGAATGGCTGGGGGGCTTTGCCATTCATCCTGATGTGATCACTGTGTCGGCCTGCACCAGCCTGAATCGGAAGGCGATTTACAGTAACTGGGGCAAGCATATTTCGGTGACCGCCCCTAGCAATAATGCCCCCCCTAGCATGTCGCTCCCCGAAGGACAGGTCGAACCCGGCCCCCCGTTCAATGCAGATTTTGCGGGGCGGGGGATCGTCACCAGCGATCGCACCGGCAGCGAGGGCTATGGTCGCGGTGATTATACCTATGGATTTGGCGGCACCTCCAGCGCCTGCCCGTTAGTGGCTGGAGTGGTAGGACTGATGCTCTCAGCCAACCCAGATCTGGAGGCGTGGGAAGTCAAGAAAATTTTACAAGACACGGCAGACAAAATTATCGATGACCAGTCTGACCCTCAGTTAGGCGTTAGCTATGGCACCTACGATAACAAGGGGCACTCCCAATGGTTTGGCTACGGCAAGGTCAATGCCCATAAAGCGGTCAAAGCCGCCCAGAACCGTTACCTCAAATCACGTCGCCTGAGCGATACGGTGTCGATGCGTAGCTCAGTTACCCTGAGCATTCCTGATGATGTGCCCAGCGGTCAGCTCAGTACCCTAATCGTCAAACGCAGCGGTCGGCTACAAGATATCCAGGTCTATGTCGACATTGAGCACGACTTTCTAGGGGATGTGTCGGTGACCCTGTTGTCACCCCAGGGTAGCGCCATCTTGCTCCAGGGCCGCACCCTGGGTCGACAGACCAGTTTGCGCCAGACGTTTGATTTGACCAACACACCCGCATTGCGATCGCTCCTCAGCCAGGCCGTCCAGGGGCGCTGGCAACTCAGGGTGGTCGATCACGCGCCTGAAAATACGGGCCAGCTCAACCAGTGGCAGCTGGTTCTAGGGATTTGAGAGGGAATTTAAGCCTGACTTCTCGCCTCCAAGGTGCCGCGGGTGACCCCCAGTTGGCTAGACAGCTTAAGCCGTTGCCACAGTTGATGCCCCGTTAACTCTCCACGCAGCAGCCCCTGATAGCACTCAATCGTGTCAACCACCTGCGCCGGCGTTTCATCAAGAAACTCAAGCCGAAAATGACGGGCCCCACGGGCGATCAGTCGCTGCACAAACTCAGCCCCGGTCTGGGCCACCCCATTAAAGACGGTATTGCGACAGCCCGCATCGGCCTGCAAGA
Source organism: Cyanobacteria bacterium J06635_1 (assembly GCA_039820425.1). Taxonomy (GTDB): domain Bacteria; phylum Cyanobacteriota; class Cyanobacteriia; order Phormidesmidales; family Phormidesmidaceae; genus SIO4C1. Next base: position 12,843 of record JBCBQD010000026.1, on the reverse strand, counting down.
TGTGTTCAGTCCCGATGCGATCGCGTAATTTCACCGCATGTTGCTCGCAGGGGCGACCACAGTTAGTAAAGTCAGTCCCCTCTGATAGAAATGCACAGAACACACAGTGCTCCATGTGAAACATCGGCATGTGCTGGTGGATAGTGACATCAAACCAGTGCGGGGGAACCGTTTCCAGTAAATCCGTGAGCTGCTGCACATTCAGGTCATAGGAGGCGGTCAGCCGCTCCAGCCCAAAGGTCTGCTTAAAATAATCCGCCGCGAGCGGGTTGGCAACATTGAGCGAGAAGTCTCCAATGCAGCGTTCTCCAGCAAAAAACTCTAAATGATCGTAGTTACGAACAAGATAACCGTCTGCGTTAGCCTGGCGGACCTGTTTGAGAATGTATTGTTCGCTGGGTTTGGTGATCCGCGGAGGGGCGACAAAGAGAAGGGGGGAAAGGGGAAGGGGGAAGGGGGGATTTTGGATTTTGGATTTTGGATTTTGGATTGGGGCATGGTCATGTAGGGGCAACATCTCGCTGCTCGCACCGACCACATCGGCGCGAAATTGCCGCACCATATCCATGGCGTTGCGGTAGCGGACGGGGTTCTCAAATTCGCAATAAATCGTGTTGAGGTCAGTGGTGAGGACGGCCTGGAGCTGATCGAGGGTGCGAACCAGGGGGATGAGGTGAGGTACCGTAGGGGCCATCCCTTTTGGTTGAGCTTTTTGGAGATATTCTCTATCAAGAGAATCTTTGGCCTGCAAGGGCTGTGGCGATGCTCGACGGGGTAATAAATCTCGATGGGTCGCGTTGGGGTTAAGCTGCCAGGGGCTGGGGTGCGATCGCAACTCCAACAAAGTCTCCACCAGGGTGCGTCTCAGGTGGTTGAGCTCACTGACCGGCAACATCACCTCACCGTCGAGGTGATTGACCAATTGCCCCAGACAAAAGGGAGTATTGCCTAATCGCGCAAATTGTTTTTCGAGCCGTTCGGTGGTGAGGGGCTGACGATGGGCCGTCACCAGGGGCATGGCAGAGCGAGCTTTGGCGATGTAACCCTTGGCATCGGTGGCGATGGCGGTGAGCGGTTCACCCAAATGTCCATGGATTTCGAAATTTATTGGACGCTGAAATTTGGGCTGGTCACCGCTGTAGGTTTGGCGCAGGGCCTTGTCGAGTTCGGGGTCAGAGGTTTTCCAAAGTTTATGGCCGACACGAATACGGCCTAAGTCGATATCACGACGGCCAAAGCCCAGGGTGACACAATTGTCCTGATGTTTGACCTCATAAACCCGACCGCCTTGGTCCGTGTCAGGATGACCGGTGTCAAACACAACACCATCCCCAGGTTTGATCGAAATTTCGGTATGGAGAATAATTTGAGATTTCAAAACCTGCTTCACCTCACCCAAGTAGACCCCGCGCTTTTTGGCAAATCTCGCATGTACCAGTGCCTGGTTATTGATACCCTGAAACCAGCCAGTATAGAGCCCCCGAGAGAAGGCCATTTCCAGGTTGTATTGTGCCGATGCGGTGGGGGGTAGCGTTGCATGCAACGCCTGCACAGGCGGCGAAGAATCGACGATACGATCTAACGCCTGGCGATAGGTGCGGGTGACGTTGGCGACATATTCTGGGGTTTTGAGACGGCCTTCGATTTTAAGGCAGCTAACACCGGTTTTAATCAGATCAGATAAGACGGGTAACCCTGAGAGATCCTGTGGGCTGAGCAAATAGTGTCGATCGCCTAAATCAACCGTTGCCCCATCTGCGATCAGGTCATAGGTCATGCGGCACGCCTGGGCACATTCCCCCCGGTTGGCGGAGCGGCCCCCCAAAGATTCGCTGGTCAGGCACTGCCCTGAGTAGGCAACACACAATGCGCCGTGCACAAACACTTCTAAGGGTAAAGAGAGGCTATGGCCCGAGCGATCAGATTGTTCGCACAACTGTCGTTGAATTTTGGCAATCTCTTTGAGGGAACACTCGCGGGCCAGCACCACCAGATTGCCCCCCACCTGCTTGGCAAACCTCACCCCTGCCGCTGAGGTCACCGTCATCTGGGTCGAGGCATGGATCGGGAAATCGGGCGACAAATGTCGAATCAGTCGACAAATGCCAATGTCTTGCACAATCACCGCATCTACCCCGGCAGTGATCATAGTGCGCAGATAGCCCTCAGCAGCGGCTAGCTCTCGGGGAAACACCAGCGTATTTAAGGTGACATAGCCTTTGACCCCCCGCTGATGTAAAAAAGCCATCAGCTCAGGCAGGTCAGCAGCGGTAAAGTTATGGGCCCGCATCCGCGCGTTAAACCGATCTAGGCCAAAGTAAATCGCATCGGCCCCGTTCTCAACCGCCGCTTTGGCACACTCCCAGGTACCTGCCGGGGCCAGTAAGTCAGGCAAGCTAATCTTGCTAGTCATCGAGTTTACAGCCGAGATACCAGGGGATTGCAACATGGAAATATCTCACTAAAATCATTTTGCTGCTGGGTTTCCGCACTACTCACCCAACATCACTCAGTCAACCGGGCTCTCCCATTGTGGCTGCTGTTGACAACACATTGCCTACTATTATCTGCCTTAACCCTACGTATCAATTCTCTACGTTTGGTCCCTCTACTCTTTCTGCTCCCCTTCTTGAGTACGTGTCCATTGATGCCTAAAATTGAACCTATCTAAAGATGAAAAAAATCTTAAGCAGAAAGTAGGAGGCATTATGGCTGAGCGTCCCATCATTCTAGGTATTGTGGGCGACAGTGCAGCGGGTAAAACAACCCTAACACGGGGGATTGCCCAGGTACTTGGAGAAGACCAGGTCACAGCCATCTGTACTGATGATTACCACCGCTACGATCGGGTCCAGCGTAAGGAGATGGGGATTTCGGCGCTGCACCCAGACTGCAACTACTTAGACATCATCGAACAACATTTACAGCTGCTCCGGGAAGGGAAACCAATTCTAAAGCCAATCTACAACCACACCAGCGGCATGTTTGACCCGCCGGAGTATATTGAACCGAAAAAGTTTGTAGTCGTCGAAGGTTTATTGGGTTACTCAACCCAGACCGCTCGTGACACCTACGATGTCAAAGTATATCTGGCCCCCCCTGAAGACCTGCGGGCTAAGTGGAAAATCAAGCGCGATACCCGCAAGCGAGGTTATAACGACGATCAGGTGCTTGAGCAGCTACGTCAGCGGGAGCCCGATTCCGAAGCTTTTATCCGCCCCCAGCGCAAGTGGTCTGATGTAATCGTCACCTTTTACCCCCCCGAAGACGGCAGTGAAGATCAAAACGATCTGCTACTGAATGTAAGTCTGGTCTTGCGACCCACTATTCCGCACCCCGACTTTACCCACATTTTGAATGACAGTGGCAATGATCTGGGCACAGCTATCCGTCTGGGGCTCACCCGCGATATGGGTAAGCCCGTGGATGTGCTATCGATCGACGGCCATGCCACCCCCGAGCAGGTGCAGCAGCTAGAGCGTATTCTCTGCAATGAAATCCCTTACCTGGGACAATTTTGTAGCTTAGAGGGCAACCAGGAAGTCGGCAAAATTGTCGGCACCACGGGGGAGACCCTGCAAAGCTATCCCCTGGCACTCACCCAGCTGCTGATCACTTATCACATGCTCAAGGCCGATAAGATGGCGGCTTTGCTGTAACGAATATTGTTAGGGGCGCGGTTACCCGTGCCCCTAACAACTTGATTTCAACTCATCCAACAATGCCATCGACTCTTTCAAACTGACCAGATGATTGGCGCAAAGGATGCCCGAGGCGGCTACGGCGGGGACACCGATGCCAGGAAGAGTACTGTCTCCCACCCGGTACAGCCCCTTAATAGGGGTTTTGCAGCCGGGGAAAAGGCCCTGATCAGCTGCGATCGCAGGTCCATAAGTCCCTTGATAGCGGCGCAAAAAACGCTGGTGGGTGAGGGGCGTGCCGATCAGTTCGACGACGATGCGATCGCGCACATCCGGAATCACCTTCTCAAGGGCGCGAAAGAGGGGGTCTGCCCGCTGCCGCTTTTTCTCGACATAGGGTTCGCTGTTCCGCTCGTCTTTTTGCCAGCCTTCCCAAGGTTCCAGGGTGTAGGCATGGATTACATGGTGCCCCAGAGGAGCCAGGGACGAATCGAGGACCGTCGGAATTGAAATCATACAGGTATTGCCCGGTGCGGTGACATCCCGCTCCGCGTCATGCATCACCACATGGTGAATGGTCAAATCCTCTAGGCCGTCTGCTCGAATACCCAGGTGCAGATGCATAAAGCTGTCTACGGCTGGGGTTTGGAGAGCTGTTTGGCGATAGGTCTGCGGCAAATCCTGCGGGGAGAGCAGCTTTGTATAGGTATCCCACAGCGTGGCATTGGAAATGACAATCGGCGCTTCTAAACGATCACCCTTCTTAAGCTGAATACCCTTAACCCGATTGTGCTCGACCCAGATTTGATCCACATGGCTACCCAGCCACAGCTCCCCGCCCCAGCGTTTGAGTCCCCGCACCAGAGCATCCACAATCACACCGCTGCCCCCCACCGGGTAGTCAATCACCGAGTTGGCCCGTTCACCAAACATAAACGCCATCTCCGGGGCCACCGTTTGGTGGGCCTTCATGCCTGAGAGCAAGAAACACTCCAGATCGAGCAGTCGCCGCAGCCACGGATCGCGAACCGTTTCATCGACAAAATCCCCCATTGACCGTCCCAGGTCCCGCAGTCGGAGTAACAGGCTTGCCATCGTCTGGGGATAGCGCTGCAACAGGGTGAGCGCCAGCTGCCAATCGGCCCGCAGCGCCAGGGTCGGAATCGCCCGCAGCGGCTCATACAGCTGAAGCATCCGCGTCTCTAGCTGGGCAAACTCCTGGGCAGCTTGGGGACTGAACGCTGCTAAGGCTTGCTGATACTGCTGAGAATCGCCATAGATTGGCAAGGTCCGATCTGGGAAATGATAGTGGCCCAAGGGATCGTAGGGAATCGCCTCAATGGGCTCGTTGAGCACCTCCAAAATTTGTCGCAGCGGATTGCAAGAGGCCGGATCCGCCAGCCCACAATAAAAAGACGGCCCCGAGTCAAACGTAAACCCCTGCCGCTGAAATGCATGGGCCGCCCCTCCCGGCAGTGAATGGCTTTCGCACACCAAGACCCGACGACCATAGCGCGCCAACAACGCCCCCGCGCTCAGCCCCCCAAGACCGCTTCCAATGATAATGATGTCAAAACCCACTACCCACTACCCACTACCCATTACCCATTACCCCCCTTATTTGTCTTGGGTGAGGAGACCTCGACCCCTATGGTGGGCCTTCGCCCTTCGCCTTCTACCTCATTAATACCCGCTCAATCTCAGCCAGATGACTTCGCACGGCAGATTCTTCTTCGGCCTGAATTGTCTTTAACGTCTCCAACCGCCAGCTCACCGAGCGCTCTAACTCGTCAATTTCATGCTGAATCTGCCGCTTGTCCCGGGCTAGTTGTTCAGCAGAGAGTGATGCATCAGATAGCTCATCTAGCGATTGAGTCAAAGCGGCAAGCTCACGACTGAGGTAGGACTTGGCAGCTTCTATTTGCGCCTGCACCCCACCCGCTTTAACCACTGCATAAATATCCATCATGCGGTGGTATGCCTCTAGATAACGGTCATCGGTATTCTTAACGACCGGCAAACTATTGACGCTGGCCCCCGTCGCTAGACGTTTTCGTTGCTGCCACCACTCCAATAAAAGTGGAATCAATGCCGCTGAAATTTGGGTGTTCGCTGACAGTAGTTGCATGGCAGACATCCTGAAATGGATATGAAGTGGCTATCTAATAAACCACCTAACCGCAAATCGGCGATCAGGCATTAACTTTAGGAATAAACTTCAATAGTACGATTTTAAGAGTCCCTTGCATACTCAATAAAGGACATAAACTTACGTCGCCTGTGGAATATTCTGCGCTGGCAATTTATAAGTTATTTGTAGGTATATTTATCTTTCGATGACAGGGTTATTGGCTGAGTGTCTTTGCTTAAGCCATCGGCTGATCGCTGCAATTGGGTACAGCCCCTTAGATGAGAAGCCCTTGCTCCGGTACAGTGATCAGTAGGGTTTCCACTGAGCAGCGAGGATGATTAAAGCCGTCTTAGTCAGTTTCAACAATGTTGTTGTCAAAGATGATCGGGTACAACAACAGCTGATTGAACAACTGTTAATCGAAGAAAACTTGCGCCCCGATGCAGCAGAATATCGCCCAGACTGTCTCGGGCGTAGCGAACGCGCCTGCCTCACTACATTGCTGCAGCGGCGGGGCCGTTTCGTGACAGCCGATTATCTCAGTCAGTTACTCAACAAAAAGGCAAAAGCCTATCAAGCCTGGCTCAACACCCTCAGTCAACCGCCCCTATATCCGGGGGTTGAAGACCTGCTGTTTCGCATTAAAGCGACCCCCTACAAACTAGCCCTGGTGGCCAGTGTTCAAGCCACTGAAGTCCAGGCAGTTCTGACAAAAGCCAAGTTGACAGACGCATTTTCGGTGATCGTGACTGACGATGATGTGGACAAAACCGGCGGCAAGCCCGCCCCTGATAGTTATCAAGCTGCGATCGCACAGCTCAATGCCCAAGCGCCAACCCTGGCAATCACCCCCCAAGACTGCGTTGCGATTGAAGACACCTTTGTCGGCATTGAAGCCGCCAAAACCGCTGGGATTCCAGTCATTGGCGTAGCCCACACCTACCCGTATCACATGATCCAGCGCTGTGCGACGTGGGCGGTTGATTATCTGACTGAGATTGACTTTGAGTGGATTGAGCAAAGGCATCGGGTGGGCGTGGGGAATGGGTAATAGGCCATTACACTGGAAAAGGAAATGCGGGTGTAAGGAGGCAATATGAAAGTGGCAGTGACTGGGGCAACGGGCTTTGTCGGCTCCCGTTTAGTCGAGAAGCTGCATGGGGCAGGCCACCAGATTAAGGTCTTGACCCGCAATGCCGAACGGGCACGCAAGGTATTTCCCACAGCGGCGTTTCCCAAAGTTGAGATTGTGGCCTACACCCCCCTTACATCTGGCCCCTGGCAGGCCGAGATTTCAGGCTGCGACGGGGTGGTCAACCTGGCCGGAGAGACCATTGCAGAACGGTGGACCCCAGAGCGAAAGAAACAGATTTTAGAAAGTCGAGACCTTGGCACCCAAAAACTGGTTGAGGCCATCGACAAGGCCGGAGTCAAGCCCAGTGTCTTAGTCAGTGCCTCGGCCATTGGCTACTACGGCACTAGCGAAACCGCAGAATTTTACGAAACCAGCGAACCGATCAAAACCGACTTTTTATCCCAAATTTGCCAATCCTGGGAGAGTGCAGCTGAGAAAGTGACCGCCTATGGCACCCGCTTGGTGATCATCCGCATTGGCATCGTGCTGGGGATGGGGGGCGCGATCGCAAAAATGCTCACCCCGTTTCGGCTCTATGCAGGCGGTCCCATCGGCAGTGGCAAACAGTGGTTTTCCTGGATTCATCGCGACGACCTGGTGAATTTATTCATCAAAGGGCTCACCGACCCCCAAATGCAGGGCACCTACAACGGCACTGCCCCCAACCCCGTCCGCATGACCGAGCTGAGCGATACCCTGGGCAAAGTCATGAATCGCCCCTCCTGGCTCCCTGTCCCCGAATTTGTGATTGAAACCCTGCTTGGCGATGGGGCCGTGGTCGTTCTCGAAGGACAGAAAGTGCTGCCTGAGCGCACCCAGGCCACCGGGTTTACCTATCAGTACCCCAAGGTGGAGGGGGCGCTGCGGGAGATCGTGACAGAGTAAACTGCTCACACTGCGCCACAAATCTTCGTGCCATCTCTGGTCGCCCACCCCAGTGCAGATGAATATATGAAGCGTGCAGATTTGCGACCTGCCAGCCCTCGGGCTTCTCTCCGGTGGGCGCACTGTAGCGCTGAGCGCGATACACCGGCTGGGGCAGGTCACCGCTCAACGCTGAGCGATGAAATTCGTGGCCAATAACCTGCTGCCCCGCCGGTAGCAGGGGCGTTTCATTTAAAGCAGTTGCCCGACGGTAGCCTAAACTCAACTTGCCGGTCATCTCAACGACTGTGGGCAACACCCCCACCATCGGCCAAGTTTGACCGTCAAAGTCGGTCAGGTTTTCACACAGATACATCAGCCCACCGCACTCAGCATAGGTGGGCATCCCAGCCATAATCGCTTGCTTCACCTGCGATCGCGCCCGCTGATTAGCCGCCAACGCACCCGCAAACATTTCCGGAAAACCACCCCCCAGATAAAGCCCCGCCACCTCGGGTAGCTCATCTTGCAAAGGACTCCAATGTACCAATTGCGCCCCCTGCGCCTCTAGCTGAGCCAGATTATCCGCATAGTAAAAATTAAAGGCTTGATCGGATGCGATCGCAATTTTTACCCGCTCCGGCGGACGAGACACCTGACCTAAGAAGCCCTCCCCATCTCCCTCACCTTCCCCAACTCCCCGTTCGGCTGAGCAAAGCCGAAGCCCATCTATCCAAACCCATTCCGCCAGACGCGCCCAATCAAAACACCCCCGCCCCACCTCAGCCAGCTGCTCCAAAATCCCCCCAAAATCCCCCAACTCCCCAACCGGGACCAGACCCAAATGACGATCCGGCAGTGGCCTCACGGCATCGCGGCGCAGTACCCCCACCACAGGCATCTCAATCGTCGCCAACGCCGCTCTCAAAAGACTCAGGTGCCGATCGCTACCCACTCGATTAAGCACCACCCCCACCACTCGTATTCGCAGATCAAAGGTGCAATAACCCTGCACCAGGGCAGCCACTGAGCGTGACAGGCGCGCACAATCGACCACCAAAACAACGGGCAGGTCAAGCAGTCGAGCAAGGTGGGCCGTGCTACCAAGGTCTTCACCACCCAAGGCTCCGTCAAATAGGCCCATCACCCCCTCTACCAAACCATAGTCAGCCCCTTGGGTTGCTTGCTTGTAGCAGTCCACCACATAGGCCTCTGAAGTCAGCACCGGGTCCAGGTTGTAGCAAACTCGCCCAGTGATCGCCCGATGAAACATCGGATCGATGTAATCAGGCCCGACCTTAAATGACTGTATTTTGACTGGTCGCGTTTTGCTCGAACGTCTTGCCAATGCAGCCAGGAGTGCCAGCGTCACTGTCGTCTTGCCCACACCGCTGCGCTCGCCCGCAATAATGAGTCCCACAAACGTGTTTAGAAACTGTGCTTAGCTTAGCGTTGACAGGGTTTGCTCGGTCGCCCCCCAACAGCAAACGCCCCCGGCAAGAACCGGAGGCGTGCAAATTCCTGAACCTATAACTTAGTGGAATTAAACCTTACAAAGGCATTGCCTTAAGCATTTTTCAGTAAGTGTTTGACCAAATTATCCTTCACCATCATCTGGCGCATCACCTCAACAACGTATTCCTGAGCCTGATCAATCGACAGACCTTTTACCTGGTCCTTTAGGACCTGTAATTTGAACTCTTGTTCCAAGGTTAACTTTCCAGGCATATCCATGGTGGTCACTCCTCCAAAATCGAGAAGCTCATCAGATGTAAAAACGAGACTGTTGATGAGCCGTTGACTGTAGCTTACAAAAGATCATAAAACGCGAAAAGACGATCGTCAAGTTGTCAAGTTATAACTAATCAAGGCAACAAATGTTTACATTTAAAATATAGCATTTGGTGTCAGATCAGACAGAAGCCCAAGTTTACAGTTCGCTTTATGAGGGCATCTCTCCGTGAATACTTGCATTCTAAGAAATAATTCTGAGAAACAGCCTCCCCCCTTCGGGTGACTTTGACTGGCTACAAGAAAGGAAATGAGCGTCGTATCATGTAGATTGAAGTTTTTTTGAAGCTTACTTTCCAATCCATGCAAGATGTAATGGCGTTTTTTCAGCAGAGTTCTGGCCTGTGGCAATCTCAGCGCACGACCCATCACCTACCGTTTAGACGGGCTGAGCTAGGGGGATCCCGCATTTCGGTAGAGGCCCTGCCAGCCGACCATGACAAGATCATTGCCATTTGTGAACTGCATGAGATTGATCCTGGCCTAGCGGTTGGAGGGGCCTATGTTAAATGGTCTGGCGAAATGGCCTGGGACCGTGACAAAGAAAACCACGAAGGGGAAACCATTTTCGCGTTGGTGCCCGATCAAGCGTCCCCCCATCAAGGAAGATTGCTACGAGAGCGAGGCTACGCCGAAATTGTGCCCGTGGTGGGTCGTTACGAAATGGATGCAGAAGGGGGCCTGGTGCTAGAAACTGAGTACGAAACCATGAGCTCCGTCGAGCGCTTTTGGTTTGTCAGTCCAGACGTGCGCATGCGCACCAGCATCGTGAAACGGTTTGGGGGGTTTAACACAGCCTCATTTTGTGCTGAATCGCGAATCACAGCAAGCAATTTGCCTTCGACAAATAATCCCCATGTGAACGAATCCAATGTAAATGAGTCCAATACAGATAGTCCCATGACTAAACCAGACACCCCCAAAGCCCCAGCTGCCCACGATGCCTTTTTGATGGGGTCTCAGCATACTGCTTTTGGCTGGTAACTTCGGGTAACTGTTTAACTCGTCAAAGCCCTGAGCATCTTACATTTCACCCGTCTGGGGCGACAAAAATAGGGGCTATCTGAGTATAGAATTCAGTATTATGGCTGAGCACATTTGTCCTAGCCAGGGACACAATGGGCTTAACTTAAACCAATCCCCGTAAATCCTCTCGATTTCCTCACATTTTATAGTTCCAAATGTGGAGATTTCGACTATCTTGAGGATAGACAATTCAACCCCCTATTTTTGGCTCACAAAGGGTACCTGGTGGTTATTCCTTAATAGTTTTATGAGCTCTCATCATTCCAGTAACATCGATCTCCCTGCTCCCTGTCTTGTTGACGAGGGCCTCGTGGTTAATAAGGTCGACATGCTTCGTCTCTTAAGTGATCTAGGCCGAGTTCGATACCTTCACGAACATGACAATCAAGTCACAAGTCAGGGTGAGGGTTACGTGGTAGAAGCCTTTTCTGACCCTCAGCAAGCTACCCTAGTTGCCAATCAAAGTCTTTACCTCAACGTGTATAGCTTTGATTACCTTAAAATGGGGCAGGTTTCAGAAAACGAATCTTACTTTGACCTAATCCAGGACAATCGTCGGTTGCGATTGATTCCACTATCTAACCCCCTCGCAGATCAGACCACTCGTAATCTCAATGCAGCTGCCCTTGAGGCAATGGTGACTGAGGCTTTATCGGCCAGTTGGGATGCCTGTCTAGATGACGACACTAATTTTTCGCAATAGGGTTTTATAGGAGTAAACTGAGTTCTGGATTCTGACGCCAGGACTCTTTTTGATCTGTTATCCATAAACCCCTTGAGCGATTCTTTCTCATTTAAATGTCAGGCTCAGTGCGGCCATACTCAAGCACGGGCAGGGGTGTTTCAAACTCCCCATGGTCCCGTTCAAACCCCCCGTTTTATGCCAGTGGGCACCCTGGCCAACGTCAAGACGGTCACCCCCGCCCAGCTTAAGGATGCTGGGGCAGAGATGATCCTGGCCAATACCTACCATCTGCATTTGCAGCCCGGTGAATCTCTAGTCGCTGAGGCCGGGGGGCTACATCAATTTATGGCCTGGCCAGGGCCAATTTTGACTGATTCGGGTGGGTTTCAAGTGTTTAGTCTGAGCCAAATGCGGACGATTGATGAAACCGGCGTCACGTTTCGCTCCCCCAGGGATGGTGCCATTATCCACATGACGCCGGAGCGCTCTATCGCCATCCAAAATCAGCTCGGGGCAGACGTTATCATGGCCTTTGACGAATGCCCACCCTACCCAGCTGAGCGGGATTTAGTGGTTGAAGCCACTGACCGCACCTATCGCTGGTTAGAACGGTGTATCCAGGCCCATCAGCGCAGCGATCAGGCCTTATTTGGCATTGTCCAGGGTGGTGTTTACCTTGACTTGCGGCAGGCGGCGGCTGAAGCCCTGGCTCAGTTCGATTTGCCGGGCTACGCCATAGGCGGTGTCAGCGTTGGCGAACCCCCCGAACTGATTGAAAAGATCGTCAAAGCCACGACCCCGCTATTGCCTGAGCACAAACCGCGCTACTTGATGGGGGTGGGCACCTATCGAGAAATGGCCCAGGCGATCGCAGCTGGGATGGATTTATTTGACTGCGTGATTCCAACTCGCCTGGCCCGCCATGGCGCAGCCCTGGTGTCAGGGGAACGCTGGAACCTTAAAAACCAGCGTTTTCGCCGCGATTTGGCACCGATAGATCGGACCTGTCCCTGCTATACCTGCCAAAACTTCAGCCGGGCATACCTCTGCCATCTGATTCACGCCCACGAGATTTTAGCCTTTACGCTACTATCGATTCACAACATTACAGAACTGATACGCTTCACCCAGATGATTCGTGAAGCAATATTACAAGATTGCTTTTTGGAACGTTTTGAAAATTGGCTAAACCCTTCGTCTAACAGCTCTTAAGGCTTATTCGAAGCAGCCTCATAAAGGCTTCGATTCGTGTTAAGATGTAGAACAATTCTTAAATCTGTGTTGGAGAGGTCAAGAGTTTAATGGAAGCCGTCTTGTTACTTGCAAAGCTGCCTGAGGCATATCAAGCGTTCGGTCCCCTCATCGATATTCTGCCGATTTTGCCGATCTTCTTCTTGCTGTTGGCCTTTGTTTGGCAGGCATCTGTTGGGTTTAGATAGGTCTCGACGGCAAAAGGCCTTAATTAAGTTTTTTAGACCTCATCGACAAACGTAAATTCAACAGATGCCTGCCAAACAAAGGCCAACAGCAAGAAGAAGATCGGAAAAATCGGAAGAATATCGATGAGGGG
>JBCBQD010000025.1:0-35309 GCA_039820425.1 Cyanobacteria bacterium J06635_1 | reverse complement strand
GCTTTTGCTGCTGCGGGAGGCTACCCAAGATGCGATCGCATTGGGACTTGACCTCGGCGCATTGGGTCTCAATGGTTTGCAGCGCCTTGGGATCAAACGTCGCGTTCAGGGCTTGATATTGGGCCTCAATTGCCTGCTGTTGCTTGGTAAGTGTGGCCAGATCTGCCACTGTGGTTTGCTGTTCTGTTTGCAGCTGGGGTAGGGTGTCGGCTGCTTTTTGATTTTGTAAGTAGAGCTGGTAACCGGCCTGGTGGGTTTGCAGCAATTGTCGCTGTCGGGTGATATCAGCATCCAGGGCTGCAAAGGTTTCTAATTGCTGGCGAGTCTCGGCGAGTTGGGCTTCTAGTTTGGCCTGGCTTTGTTGGAGTTGGTCATGGTCGGCTTGTACGCCGGATAGCGTTGTCAGCCGCTCCTGCAAGAGGCGACCTCGCCCTTTGGGGTCGTTGAGCTGGGCTAAGGTTTGGTTGAGGTCTGCTAGCTGAGTGGTGACCGCCTCAGCTTGGATAACCCGTTTGCTGAGTTTGGTCAGGTCGGTTTGTAGCTGGGTTTGCTGGGTTTGTAGCTGGGTTTGTTTTTGTCGGAGCGGCGGGAGCGTGGCTAGGGCGGCTTGATCCTGGTAGGCCTGCCTAAGGTCTGTCTGCACGGTTTTTAACGTGTCTTGCAGCCGGGCTTCGTTAACCTGCTGGGCGAGATCTTGCAAAATCCCATCGACGGCCTTTAAAACTTCCTGGGTAAGGGTTTGGCCGGTTGAGATGGCATTGCGTAGCTGCTCAATCACTTCCCCTGACAGCAGAGGGATACTCGTTTGTAGCTGATCTAAGGCTTGCAGGGCGGTCTGGCTCTGTTGAGTGTAAGCAGCGTGTTGAGCCTGGCTCTGGGCGACCAATTGCTGCAGCTCAGTCTCAAATTGCTGGGCGGCCTCAATCCGACTGAGTTGCTGCTGGAGGCGTCTCTGTTGGGCTTCTAAGACGGGGATCTGATCTACGGTGGTTTGCAGCTTGAGCAAGGTTGAGATTTGCGATCGCACTGACGTTTGCTCAAAGATGACTCCCTCTAGCTGCGCCTGTAGCGATTTTTGTTGCAGTTTGGCCTGGGTAATTTTTTGCTGCTGCGCTTGCAGGGCCGTGATTTGGGTTTCGGTCTGGTGCTGCTGTTCGATGCTGGGTTGCAGCTTAATCAGAGACTGCTGGATCTCGGCGGTTTGCTCAAGCTGTAGCTGTAACCGGGTTAGGTCAGCCTTTTTCTGGTCGAGGGCGGTTTGCTGCGTTTGCTGGGTTTTGAGCAGTGCCTGACGGCCTTGGGCTTGGGTTTCGAGTTTTTTGACCGCTTGATCGGCGGCCAGAAAACTCGCATGGGCAGTTTGCTGCTGTTGGCAAATATCTACAGCCTGCTGGGCGTTCTCGATGGCTTGGGTCAATCGGTGCTGGGCTTGTTGCTGAGTCGTCAGTTGGCTAGTTATCTGTTGCCGTTGCTGTTGAATAACTTGGATTTGCTGGGTCTGCTGGGCTAGTTCATTTCGAGTCTCATTTAAGGCTATCAGGTCGGTTTCGAGCTGCTGTAATTGGGTTTGGCTGGCGGCAATCTCTGCTTGGATCGTGTCATGGTTTTGCCTCAGCTCTTCCCAGGTTTCTAGACGTTCTTCATACTGGGCAATCTGGTCTTTGAGACGCTGCACCTGAGCTTCAGCGTATTTGCGCAAGCTGTTCGTCTGCTGATAGACAGCGCGATATTCCTCGACTTTCAGAATCGTGTCAAAAATCGGTTTGCGCTTATCGGGGCTCAGCAAAAAATCTGCGGTAAAGGTGCCCTGGGGAACCCCAATGGTATTAGCAAACAGCTCGCCCAGGTCCGTCCCAGGGGTGACGCCCAGGTGCTGGCGCAGCCAGGGCAATACTTCATCTTTGATGCGGGTATAGGGTAGACGCTCATTCAGCTGGGGATCAAATAAAGTGTAGCCCCGATTGGTGCAGCGCTCGACCTCATAGGTGCGGCTATCGCGGTTAGAGACAAAGGCAACTCGGGCCTGGGCACTGCCGCTGCCGTTGCGAATCAGGTCTTCTTTGGTATAGCTACCCTGGTAGTTAAAGAGCGTCCAGGCAATGGCTTCTAAAATGCTGGTTTTACCAGCCCCGTTTTCGCCACAGATCGCGTTGGTGCCCAGTTGAAACTCCACATGAAGATCGTTGTGGGTCTTAAAATTGTTGAGCGTCACCGACAGCAGATGCATAGGCAGCAGAGGAGGTGGTCTATTGCTAAACAAGTGTACTACTTTAGCTACCTATTTAACCCCGGCCATATCCAGATCTCAGGTTGCCCTCACGGAAAAGTGCAAGTTGTCCAAGGTCACACTGGATGTGGTTTAGCCACCGACAATATGCCAAATAAAAGGAATTCTCACTGAGTCGAAAGGGGTGGCTAAACAAATCATCAGGCCAATCAACGGGGCTATATAGAGCGCAGCACCTAGTAAGCCCAGCAAAATTCCAATCAGTAGGGCAAGGGGCGGAAAAATAAACAGTGAAAGCATGACGATGATGCCAGCCGTTGCTCCAATGATCAGTCCTAGACAAACGATGGTAATCCAAAAGTTGATGGCTTCCTGGGCATTCGCCTTAGCAATGCGGTCTTTAGAGAGCAGTAAAATGCTGACGGCCACTAAAATTGGAGCGAGCCAGTTGGCAAACGTAAAGGCTGCTGACCCTAAGACCGCCACCATGGAGACATCATGGGTGAGTATTAGTTTATTCCCTAGGGGTGAGAAAAAGGACAGGATTGGGCCTGCATAAAAGGAGCCGTAGCATGTCGCTGACAAAATAGGGGTGGATAAATCTTGTTTTCGGGGTGTTTGCTGGGCAGTGGTGTTGACCTTGAGGGTCGATTTAGGCGTCGGTGTCGAGGTCGTCCTAGGGTTTATCTCACGATTGGTCTCATGGTCTGTCTGTTGGTGTTTTGGGGACGGTGTTGCATCGTGGTCGGTCTGGGTAGTCAAAGAGCGATCTGATTGTCGAGGGTCGTGGGTTTTTATAAACTGCTGTGCCCAAGCCTGAGTCCCTGTATTCTCGCTTTTGAGTAATTTACGGGCCAGTTGCAGGGCCAACTTGTTTTGGCCGTTACCCATATAGGCTTTTGCCAAAGAGGTTTGAGCATAGTTGAGATTGGGGTGAGTTGTTGCGACCCCGCGCATAAAGGCCTCCAATGATTTGATGGCCTCTGGATATTTTTGTCGGCGAATGGCCTGAACACCACAGTGCAACAGTTTGTCAGCCTCTATCTGGCTGAGGGCGCGCGCGGTGGCTGAGCGCGTTGTCGTTTGAGACACTGCCAAGCGGGTGCTTGCCAACCGCTTATTAGAGGGCTTGCTATTAGATGATAACTTGAATGAGTTTTGGGAGAGGGCCACTGCGCCTGCTGATGAAACACTGGCCGGGTTGCGCAATTCAGGCAGAATTTTTTGAGCCCACTGGCGCACCTGGGGATGGGAACTGGTGGCTAATTGACGGCATAGCTTAATGGCCTGGGGAAACTGACCGCTTTCCTTGTAAGCGCGAATCAGCCACATCCTGGCCTGATAATAGTCCTGAGACGGAGGACGTAGGTGCCCGTTACAGAGGCTTTCTAAGATTGCGATCGCGTCTGAAAACCGTCCTTGCGTGACAGCGTTGACCCCTGTCTGCAATGGCTCTGCTGCTGTAGACATGCTCAATATTTAAGAGAGTAAAAAGCTGGACCCAAAAGATGTGTAAAGAGATAAAAGCGTAGATACCCCTGAGACATCCGTATGATGCCCGGCTTTTAATGTGATCTATCAGACATGAATATTAGGTGAGATAGGCAAAGTTATCTCAAAAAACTCAAAAACATTGTTTTGTTCTGAGGTGTAAAACATTTATGTCACTTTTTCTGTGAATTGCCTGGTGAAATTACGGGTAGGTTCCGCTGTGATTAAGGCGTTTTATTGCACCCCGTATATTTACATAGATCCTATGTTTCTAAAGATGCATGAAATTCTTATGCTGGATGCGATTTCAGACGCCAGCATGTTTGATTTCAAGGTAGTGGGTCTACACTCGGACGACTTAAAATTCAGAACTCAAAACTTAGAACTCATTCATATCAAGCGCTTTCAATAATGGGGCAGATACTCTCATCCACAAAGTCACTATCCGTTGGAGCTGTCATCAAGGTTTCTAGCTGCGTTTTGAGAAGGCTTAGTTGCTCAATTTGCTCATTAATTTGGTGAATCTTGGTTTGAAATTTGTGCTTGACCTCATGGCACGGTAGCTTGCCCTGATCGTGGATGGCGAGAATATCCCCAATTTCTTGTAGACTGAGCCCGAGTTTTTGAGCCCGTTTGACAAAGGCTAACCGAGGTAAGACATCGGTAGAAAAGAGGCGAAATCCGCCTTCAGTGCGTTTTGTGGCTAGAATCAGCCCCAGTTCTTCATAGTAGCGGATGGTTTTGACAGGCAGATGGCTACGGTTTTTGACTTCACCAATACGGAGTAGCGTATCTGTGCCTGTCTGCGAGGATAAAGAACTCGAAGCGACCATAGCAGATGCTGGGTTTATAAGGAATCTTTGTCTAGGATAGCTTGACTCTCCTGTGGACTGGAGCCTTATGCTTAAAATGTAATAGCCGAGTGAAGCGGGCTGAGCTAGGGCGTAACTCTGCCCTCTGTGAAGCCAGACTTGAGGCCAGACTTGAGGCCTGACACAGCACTATACCGAGAAATTGTGAAACGTCGATCATTCTTAACGGGGCTGGGGGCTGCGGGCTGCGGGATTTTACTGACACGGTGCGCGCATAGGGCTGCAATGCGCCGAGATCGATCCCTGGGGGCCATTACACCCCAACACTTCATCAGTCAAAATGGTTTGCTTGAAGTCGATCTCACCGCAGCGCCCAGCGTTTATCCCATCGGTCGTCGCCAGGCCCAGTTGCTAACGTATAACGGGCAGGCACCAGGACCCATTCTCGAAGTCCGCGCCGGTGATACGGTGCGGGTTCATTTCACCAATCAGCTCGCCCAATCCACCAATCTCCATTTCCATGGTTTGCACATTCCTCCGACAGGGACAGGCGATAACGTCTTTTTAGAGCTGCCACCGGGGGAAACCTGGACCTATGAGTTTGACCTGCCGCGCAACCATCCGGCGGGGCTGGCCTGGTATCATCCCCACTACCATGGCCTGGTGGCTGAGCAGGTGTTTAGCGGGTTAGCTGGTCCTATTCTGATGCGGGGGGATTTGGATGAGGTGCCCGAGGTCAAAGCTGCGGATGAGACTCTAATCGTGCTCAAAGATTTTGGCCTCACCCAAAGTGGGCAGGTGGCAACGCCTAATGCACTGTTTAAGCGATGGGGGCGTGAGGGTGATCTGTTGACCGTCAATGGTCAACTCAGGCCCGGCTATGGGCTGACGGCGGGGCAGCTCAAGCGGCTGCGAATCTTGAATGCAGCGACGTCCAAAATCTTTCGTCTGGCCTTGGGGTCTCATGCCCTGCAAATCATTGCCACCGATGGTGGGGCGCTCAATAAACCAACTAAAGTGGATGAGCTGGTTTTGGCTCCGGGGGAACGGGTAGATGTCTTAGTGCAGGCTAATCAAAAGCCAGGAACCTATCCACTCTTGAGTTTGCCCTACGATCGTGGCATTGCCAAAATGATCGATAAACCGTTAGAGACAACGGTGTTAGCAGACTTTACCTATGGGGGGGCTGCTGAGGCTGAACCGGTTCCCCTGCCTGAGATCCTGCTGCCTGTTTCCCCCTTGCTTCAACCTTCTACGACCCGAGAGTTTGTGCTAGACCACGGTATTGCCCCTGGCAGTGGTGCTCCATTTTTGATTAATGGCAAGGCTTTTGAGCATGGGCACATTGATACTCAGGTCAAATTAGGGACAGTTGAAGACTGGGTGTTGGTCAATAAGGCCAGTATGGATCATCCTTTTCATTTGCATACCAATGCTTTTCAGGTGCTTGAGCGCAACGGGAAGTCGGTTGTTGATTTAGCTTGGAAAGATACGATCAACCTGAAAGCATACGAGACAGTCAAAATTCGAGTAAGATTTTCTGATTATGCAGGTAAAACGGTCTATCACTGTCATATTCTCGATCATGAAGACCAGGGTATGATGGGGACTATTGAAATGCAGACCTAGATCCTATTTCTAGTTTTCTTCTCTCACTAATACTTCTGACTCTTTCAGCAGATTGAGAAACTGTTTTTCTGTGAGCTGTGGAATTTTGAGTTTCTCTGCACGCTGGCGGGTGTCGCTAGAGGTGTCGCCCACTACGAGGTAATCAGTATTTGCGTCGGGATGACTTTGTAGTCGGCCCCCCACGGATTGCAGCCTCTCTTTAATCTCAGCTAGAGTGATATCTTTGAAAGTGCCCGATATGGAAACGTTTTTACCTTGGAGGGGATTGGGCTCAGCCGAGATGGCCTGATCATGGATGCTGTCTTCGATGGTAATAGCGGCTTCAATCTCGTAAACAGTTTCGATCTCTTTTTCTGTTGAGATGTCTGCGGATGAGAGATCAAAGTCCTGTGCAGTTTCAAGTAAGTTTGTTGTGCTGTTGATTTCTGATGGGGTAGCGCCAGGGGCATCCTCATTGTGGGGCAAGGATGGCTTAGTCATGAGTGAGGATACAGCTGTGTCTGTTGATGCACCTTGGCTCTGAGTCTCTACAGGGGCAATTTGTTCGGGGACTGACGTATGGGGTTGCTCAGTTGCAGTGGCAAGCTGGGCTTCTAACTCGGCGGTTTTTGCCCAGGCGTGGTCCAAGGTTTTCTGGAGGGTTGATTTTTCGGCCACCAGGGTTTCAACTTGTTTCTGTAGGGTTTGGTTGGTAGCTGTAGCTCTCTGATAGCGGGTTTGCAGGGTTTTGTGCGCCCGTGAAATCGAATGCAGATTCTGTCCAGAGTGAGAACTTTGTCCTGACGAGCGTTCTTTGCGGATGGCCCCGTAGCCAGTTAGGACGCCAACCACGCTTATGATGCTTAGCAGTGTAGAACTCAATACACCCATAGTGGATAAGGCCCTTGATGAAAAACAATCAGTTCTTTCTAATCTTTAATTCAACTGATTTTTTGGGCATTTGTCAAAGCTTACGAACAACCTGAGTCGCCTAATCGGATGCTCAAAGCCTTTTGAAGGAGGGCATCAGCTAGCCAATGTTTTCCGACAGGCCCAACATGATGTTGAGATTCTGTACAGCAGCCCCAGATGCACCTTTGCCCAGGTTATCTAGGCGTGCTACCAGCAGGGCTTCTTGGGTGTCGTCGTTAGCAAAGACGAAGAGCTGAACCTGGTTGGTGTCGTTGGCGGCTTTAGCATCTAAAAAACTGCCGTTTCGTAAATAAGCGCTGTCTTTAAACGGGTAGACCCGGACAAAGTTTTCTTCTGCATAGTGTTGAGATAGGGCGTCATGGAGTTGTTGTCCGGTAGGAGGATTGTCTAAACTCCAAAGAGGTAAGGGGATTTGGACTAGCATGCCCTTCTCAAAGGCTCCTACCGCAGGGACAAATAAAGGCGGATGGGCCAATCCTGAATATTTATGCATCTCTTTAACGTGCTTGTGGCCGAATTTAACGCCGTAGATACCATAGGGGTAGGTCGGTTCAGCATCAGGGGCGACCTGTCGAGCTGCTTCATATTGCTCGATCAGTTTTCGACCGCCGCCTGAGTAGCCAGAAATCGCATTGATCGTGGTGGGTAAGGTGGCTGGCAAAAGGCCAACTCTTACCAACGGATACATGCAAGCTAAAAAGCCAGTGGGATAACAGCCCGGGTTGCTCACCCGAGTGGCTGAGGCAATCTTGCTACGCTGGTCAGGCATCAGTTCTGGAAAACCATAGACCCAGTCTGCTGCTGTGCGGTGAGCAGAGCTCGCATCCAAAATCTTGACCGTAGGGCTGGTGATCAGACTCACTGCCTCGCGGGCTGCGTCATCGGGCAAACATAAGATGGCAACGTCTACCGTATTCAAAAGTTTTGCCCGTTCGCTGGCATCCTTGCGCTGGTCAGGGTTGATGCTTACCAGGGCTAAATCATCACGCTTAGAGAGCCGTTCATAGATTTGAAGCCCTGTGGTTCCGGCTTCTCCGTCAATAAAGACGGTTGGCTTGGTGGCCATAGCAGTTGCCCTCGATTACGCATGCCCCATCTTATTATGGATGGCATCCAGGAGGTAGGTCTGACTAAGTCACCCATTACCCACTACTCACTACCCTTTCCCTGCCCACGGCCTTTATTTATGAACCTCGCCATCTGGCATAGTGGTGCCAGTCAGGATGGCCCCTGCCAGGTTAGCGCTACTTAGCTCAGCCCGAGACAAAATGGCATTGGTTAAGTTAGCCCTCACCAAATTAGTACGGCCTAAATAAGCTCCGGTCAGATCGGTACTTTTAAGATTAGCCTCACTTAAGTTAGCGCGACTGATATCAGCCCGCAGCAGTCGAGCCCTGTCAAGGTTGACCTGAAAGAGCTGGGCTCCTGATAGTTTGGCGTCAGTCAGGTTGACCTCGACCAGGTTGGCCCCGGTAAAATCAGTGCCGGTTAAGAGAGCACGCTGGCAGCGGGTGTGATTTAGGGTTGCATAGCGCAGGTTGGCCCCGTCGAGTTGTGCGTCTGACAGGGAAGCCCCACTCAGATTTGCACTGCGCAGGTTGGCTCCCCGCAAATCGGCGTCTTTGAGAAAGGCTTCGCTGAGGTTGGCCCCGCTGAGGTTGACATTGGCTAAATCTGCCCCTTTTAGGTTGGCCCCGCGCAAATCGACCTGGCTGAGGTTTGCGCCGCGCAGGTTAACCTGGTCATTGCGGAGTTCTTGCCTGAGATTAGCGCCGCGCAGGCAGGCTCCGGTCAGGTTGGCTCCGCTCAGGTCAGCATTGCGCAAGTCGGCATCGACCAGGTTGACGTCGAGTAGATCGGCCAGGGTCAGGTTGGCCCCGCGCAAATCGGCCCCCTGAAGACTGGCACCGTGTAGATTGGCATCGCTGAGATTGGTGTAAATCAGGACTGCCTGGTTAAGGTTAACGCCGCTTAAATTGGCGTGGTGCAAATTAGCTTTTTGAAAGTCAGCCCGACTGAGATAGGCAAACATAAAATTGGCGTGTTCTAGATCAGTCTTCGAAAAATTTGCGCCAATCAAATCGGTTTTCTTGAGCTGTGCCCCGGTCAGCTGCATCTCAGAGAAGTTTCTTTGGCCAGCTGCGTAGCGTTGTAAGAGGTCTTTAGTATCCATATGCGGTGGCAGATTGATACGCTGTGGGTGAGAGTACCTGGGGTATGGTGCACTTTTTAATGGTGTTGCGTACCTTGCGTTTAGAGGGTTTACATTTGGGTTTTGGGGGTGGATAGTAGCCTTTGATGGAGTCTGCGATCGCACTGCTCACCTTTTCAGCCTCGGCTACATCTTCCAAGCAGTGGGCAATAATCACTAGCTTGCTCTCAAGATCGGTAAAGTCAGGACAATATTCAAACGTCTCTTTGAGCAGATCATCTAAGGTTTTGGCTTTGAGGGCTGACCATTCTGGTTGAGAGTAACCAAAGGGGCCATAAAGTACTGAATGCAGCAAAATTTTAGCCCGCAACGGGTTGCAGTACTGGCTGATCTCAAGCCTGAGATCAAAGAGATTGGTTCGATCTTTAATGACGGCTGTCGGGATTACCTGCGTCGGTTTTGATGCCGCCTTCTCAGTTCGGGCGATTGTGTTGTCGGGTGAAGTTAACGGGATAGATTTTTCAAACCGTGTCACCTCACTGATTGATTCACCCTCATCTGATAAGGACAACAAGTTAATTGAGTCCTTATTGTCGTAGCTGTAGAGTGCTTTAAATTCTTTGAGAATAGTCTCTATAACAGGTTTATATTTGGTTTTACGATTGAGGTGCTGGAGCAAATGGTACAGGCGATATTTCAGATCTTGCGGTGTGGTTGCTAGCTGGGTGACTTGCTGTACCAATATGGCACTGTCGACCTGGGTGAGCTGTTGCTCGTTTCTTTCCCAAGTGTTGTGACAGAGAAAGTAAAGAACTTTGGTAATACGTTTACGATAGGGAGACCCATCTAGGCAGTCGGCAACCTGCTGATAGCGAGATGCAACCTCGGGTTTAGAGGTGCTGGTGGTTAGAGGTTGGGTTGAGGGCTCATTAAAGAGGGGGCGTAGCTGATCTAAAAGGGTTTCTGCAACCTTTGCATAGGCTGCTTTGCGATTGAGGGTGGCGACAATCTTGTAGAGACTCGCTTTGCACTGTTCGTAGGTAGGGTTCCGCATCAACAGTGACTCAATCAACGCGGTAAGCTCAAACTGCTGGAGGACGGCTGGGTCATTTTCCCACACGTTTTGGCAAACACTAAAAATGAGCTTTTTGAATCTTAAATGGTTGTCATGTTGCTCCAGAGCTTGAACAATACTTTTCAGGCCCTGTGCCTTATCCGCTGTTTTAGTGTGTGGTGTCGTTTTAGATTGGCGCGCTGACTGAGCATTGGGGTAAAGCTGGTAGGCCGGGACCGCTTCTTGAATATTCTTAAGCTGTAGGTCACCTAGAAACTGGGCATTGAGCGCCAGGCGACTTTTGATTACATCGTAGACGGTTTGAGAAATGCAAACACCGGTAGGGTCACACGCAGCCTCCAGCCGTGCGGCAATATTGACGCCCGTACCCATGACATCAGCTTGATTGAGAAAGACATCCCCCAGGTGAACACCGATACGGTGGGTAAAGTGGTCGGCGGTTTCGTGCTCAACGGAGAACTGAACAAAGGTTTTTTGAATTTCGAGCGCGCATTCAACGGCCTGGACGGCGCTGAAAAAATACATTAGCAGTCCATCGCCGGTCGATTTGAGGACCTGACCTTCAAAATATTGGCAAAGTTCGCTAATCAGATTCAAGTCTTGATGAATGACTCTGAGAGCGGTTTCTTCATTTTCAGACATGCGTGTGCTAAAACCGACCGCATCGGTGACGACAATGGCGGCTAACATACGCTGACTTTGAGGAGACGGTAGGACGCCACTAACCATAAGAGCAAGGTGATAAATGCTACCTGAGGTTAGATTGCCCGAAGCTGGGTCAGATTCATCAGGTTAATCAGGCTTTCAGCACTCAAAAGTGCTAAATTTACGGACTCTTTGCACAGATGTGTGAGGTCCGGAGCAATACGGAGAAACAAGATTTGGGTCAGCGACTGGCAGGTCATTGAGTTCCGTAGATTGCCGGATCTCGGAGAGAAGTCTCTAACAGATCTTACGGTAGGGCAAAGGGAATATGGGGAATTTTTGACATAGCTTTCGGTATCTCGCTGCTGTATAGATCAAATGTTGTGTGAATATGCCGCTTTCTCTGTTTCAACTGACTGTCTTGGCCATGATTGTGGGTGGGGCTGCTGTGATGATGGTCGCTATTCGTAAGACACGTCAGATCTTAGAGGTGCTAAAGGCAGATGAAGGCATTGGCCATTGGCATACTCTATTTGGCTTGATGGTGTTCTTTTTGGGTGGGTATTCCCTTGCAGCCTATCTGGTTGTTACCTACAGGTTTAATGGATTTCCCTTGTTAACTGGTATTGTTTTTTTCTTTGGGGCACTGTTTGTTTGGTTTAGCGTCAGTCTCTACTACCAGACATTACTCAAGCTGATGGTCACTGGCAAGAATTATCGACAGGCTCAAATTCAGGCTGAGCAAGCATTGACTCAGCTTAAGCAGGCACAGACCCAGCTGGTCCATAGTGAAAAGATGCTAGGGCTAGGGCGCTTATCGGCAGGTATCGCCCATGAGATTAATAACCCGATCGGATTTATTGATGGCAATATCACCCCTTTGGAAAATTCTGTACAGGATTTGCTGGTGCTGACGGCGCTGTACACCCAGGTGATACCTAATCCACCGAGTGAAATTGTGGAGATGCTTGAGGCGATAGATTTTGAGTTTTTGCAGTCAGATATTCACAAAATCTTGGCATCAATGCGCACAGGCGTGGCGCGAATCCGTAAGATTACTCAGTCAATGCGATATTTTGCCCGTCTCGATGAAACGGGTTGGAAGAGGATTTCACTGTGTGCAAGTCTCGATAGCACGGTCATGCTGCTCAGCCAGCATTTACAAGTGAGCCATGGGCTAGAAGGGTCTAAACCAGATGGCTCTAAGATTCAGGTTTATAGGCAGTATGGGGAGCTTCCCAAAATTTACTGCGATCCCAGTACGATCAATCAGGTGTTTATGAATGTGTTGACCAATGCGATTGATGCGCTACAGAAAAATGCCAATTCTGTCATTACGATTCGGACTGAGGCGGTTCAAAATTGGGTGAGGGTCATGATCTCAGATAATGGCCCTGGGATTTCTGAGAAGATTTGCGATCGCATTTTTGACCCCTTCTTTACAACTAAGCCTGTGGGACAAGGTACTGGGTTGGGGCTATCGATCAGCTATCAGATTATTGTGGAGCAGCATGGGGGCAATATTCGCTGTCAGTCTGTGCCAGGGCAGGGCACTGAGTTTGTGATTGAGTTACCGCTTGTGCTCAAAAAGCTGGCTCACAAAACATCGGCGGGTTTTGCAAACAGCGTGAGCCTGGTGGGACCGAGCAAATAAGTCGGTTTGAGCCGGTGCCATTCTGTCTTTCTAATAAAGCCTCGCACAGACGTTTTATAAATCTAAGAAGCGCGTGACTGCCGCGCTGTATGCCTGGTAGGGTTTGACCCCGGTCAGCGTCTCCACCAGTTCGCCGTCCTTAAAGAACATGACCGCTGGCATCCCTTTAAGCCCAAACCGCTTAGGGACCTGTTTGTTGGCATCGTAGTCTATCTTCATCACGTGGGCGCGATCGCCATACGCGTCTGCCAACTGATCGATCAACGGGGTGACCAGTTTGCAAGAGCCACACCATGATGCCATGCAATCTACTACCAGCAGTGATTCTTTCGCCAAAAGCGAATCGAGTTCGGCTTCATCTTTAATCAATCGGGCTGCTCCGGTTTTCTCCTCGCCCAACTCGGCTAAGGCATGGGTGACCTCTGTCGCAGATAGGCTGCCATTAATGGTGGTGAGTTGCGATCGCTGTTGATAATATTCAATTAATGGGGTGCTTTCCTCCTGATGGCGGGCCAACCGGCGGCGAATGGTCGAAATGGATTGCTCTGGCCTCTGCTCAGCCAGTCGATTGATCAAAAGCCCCGTCATCGCCTTCAAATAAACCACCGTCGCCGCTGGTTGCCCCACCGCTGATAGCCATTCGTCCAATATTTGAGCCTGGGCTAGCGTGCGCGGAAACCCATCCAAAACCCATCCTTCTAGCATGGCATCGGGTTGCTCAAGCCGCCTGCGGAGCAGCTTCATCGCTAAAGTATCGGGCACCAGCTCTCTGGCGTCTACGTATGGGCGGGTCTCAAGGCCAATATCAGACGCTTTGGCGATGGCCGCTTGAATCAGCTGACCCATGGACACATGGGGAATATGCCAGTGCTTAGCCAGGGCAATCGCCTGCTCCCTAACCCCTACTCCAGGAGGCCCTAAAAGGATAAATTGCTTAAATTTCATGGAATAAACCCTTATAAACCATAAATTGAGCTAGCTTGCCCAATTGATTACAAAAGTAAAAACCTGTGAGTAGTATCTTTTATATGTCCGCTATGTCGGCATTTTTATGCAAATTCTTTTAGATTTGGATGAAAGATTTGAACGAAAATTGAACGAAAATTGAACGACTCAGCTCACCCGTCGCTGACCTATCGCTATGCAGTGTGACAGGTCAGCGGCGACGGGGTGCAGCGCTAGGCCCTATTCTGCTGTGCCGGGGTGATGACGAACGTTATGCTCGCCATCGTAAAACTTGAGCTTTGACTGGGCTGACAAAGTCTCTTCTCTCGGTCATTGATCGGACATACTCATTTTTGAGTTGGTAATACCACCGAGCTAGCGTGTCAGAATCTTTAATCAGTCTCAGCACTGGGTCGTGCTTAAGACCAATTTGTTGCTTGACGACAACATCTTTATCCTGGTCTAAAAAGATTCTCACGATGTAGTGCAGCACAGGCTTGAGCATCCACCCCCAGGGTACATCCCAATAAAACTCAAAGGTGACGTCGGTTTCGTTCTCATTGATGGGTGTTACAGTGGTGAGATTGCACACTCGGTACTTTGACGTTGTGGTTTCTTCGATGCGAATGCTGGGTAGGTAAAACGTAATCTCGGTGGCGGGGGCACCGCCGATAATGTTGTAGAGGTAGCCTGCATCCTGAATCGGGTGGCGGGTCATGCGGAAGCCATAGGGGACTGGCTCAAACTGTTTAATCTCATCGTGGAGCTTGGCCGTGCGCCACCACCAGGCTCGATGCACGTAGGGTGAGTGGGCTGGGTCCATTAACCCCACCACGGCATGATCGATAAAGCAGGGAAAGCGTACCGTGTAGGTGAGATTGGGTAATTTACCCTCAAAGCCAGGGATCACCGGCACCTCAAATGGCGGTGGCTGGGCTAAATCGCGATCTTTTGCAGGGATATAAATCCAAATGTTACCCTGGGTCTCGCGAATTGGGTAGCTGGGCACGTCAAACCGACCCAGGTCCATGGCTTGATCGGGCATTAACGAGGGAATCTCGGTGCAGCGACCGGCTTCATTAAACCGCCAGCCATGGTAGCAGCACTGCACTTGCTCACCGTCAAACCATCCGCAGCTGAGGGGGACTGCTCGATGGGGGCAAATGTCCTGTAGGGCAAAGACTTTGCCTGCTTTGGTGCGCCCCAGCAAAATCGGATCGCCCAGGTAGGTTTTGCTGAGCATCTGCCCGGGCTTGAGGCGATGGCTGGGCAAGGCATGATACCAAGCATTTCGAAGCAAGACATTCTGGGCAGGCGATGGAGTAGACACAGTTGGCGCAACATAACAGACCTTATCTAGGATAAGGGTTTAGCCCGTTTTTAGGAGGGCGGCCTGTTCTATGGATTGACAGATCCTCCCGGATTGTTCTCGATTGGTCCATAGTCTGGGAAATCGATGCTTAAAAACACTGGCTAGAACGCTGCACAGTCGAGGCAAACACTACTTAAACACGCTGGTGTCCATGCTGCCATCGGTTAAGCAGACTGCAACCGGGCGCTTTTTTCAAACCGCCTGGGCCGATGATCCTGATCAGGATTACGCCGACTCGCCAGGAATGGAAATATCCACTGGGGTAACGGTCATACTCTCGCTGATGGCGGTCAGGGGTGGGTTGATCTCTTCTACATTACCGACCACGATGGTGACCAAGTCCTCTGGCTTTAGATTTTCCTGGGCGGCCTGGAGAACCTGCTCAACGGTGGTTTCCTCAACGCCCTTTTGAAACTGGAAAACAAAGTCTGACGGGTAGCCGTAAAACTCGTAGCGAATGAGTCGCGAGAGCGTCTGGGTGGGAGTGGCAAAGTTAAATACAAAACTATTTAGAACTGCATCTTTGGCATACTGCAATTCAGCTTCTGAGATGGGCTCATTACAGATCCGTTTGATCTCTTTGACCATCGATTGCACAAAGGGAACGGTTGCCTCAGAGCGGGTTTGACCACCCCCAATAAATAGGCCCGGATAGTCATAGCGTGGGCTCCAAACGGCGTAGACCACATAGGCGAGCCCCTGGCGGGAGCGGATATCGTTAAAGAGTCTGCCGCCAAAGCCATTCAGTACCTCATTCAGCACCACCAGTGGCGCATGGGAAGGGTTGTCTAAACGACCGCCGATATGGCCGATTTGCACATAGCTCTGGGTGAGCTGGGGCTGATCGACGACAAAAATGCCGGTTTTTTGCTGAGTAGGGGTAGGGGGTTGGGCGGCTCGTTTGGTGGCAGCTTGGGGTTGCCAATCGCCAAAATACTCTTCGATCAGGGCTTTTATCTGGTCCCGATCAAAATCGCCTGAGATGCCTAAAAGAGTGCCCTGGGGCTGAATCGTAGATTTGTAAAAATCCACGACGTCATCACGGCTGATGTTGTCCAGGTCGGTGTACTCTACTGTCCGGGCATAGGGACTCTCACTGCCATAAATCAGCTTTCGAAATTCGCGATCGGTAACCTCGTCTGGGCTGTCGTTGCGTCGGGCGATGCCACCTCGATACTGACTTTTGATCAATTCAATCTTCTCAGGGGCAAAGGCTGGATGGCGAATCACATCGGCAAATAGGGCAAAGATATCGGTGGTATCTTCGCTCAAGGCGCTAAAGCTGGCGCTGCCCGATGTGGTTGAAATGCTGGTTTCGACTGAGGCGGCTCGGGCCTCGAGCTGTTGATTAAGCTGCCCAGGGGGCAGGGTCTCGGTCCCCCCCAGACGCATGGCTTCTCCGGTGAGACTGCCCAGACCCGTTTTGTCTTCGGGCTCTAAAAACTCTCCCGTGTGGAAGGTGACGGAGCCATTTACCAGAGGTAAATCGTGATCTTCCATCAGATAGACGATCAGACCGTTGGAGAGCTCATAGCGCTCATACTCTGGGATAGTAATCTCCCCAATCTGGGGAAACTCTAAGTCGGTGTAGTGTTGGGCCGAGTTGGCATTGGCCGGAGAGGGCCAGCTTAAGGTCAAGACAAGCCCCAAGGATGCCACGGCCAGAAAAACTGAGGTCACAAATTTACGAGAGCGGCGAGACCAGCGCATAAAAAGATAATGAGCAATAAAGTGGACAGGGCGGTTAGGCATAGGGGCCACGTTCAGATTTTGCGATCAGGGGTTTCCCAAATATTCGGTCTGGATGTGGCTAGAGTTTAGTCTAGGAATCTTGCGATCGCAAAATCCCCACGGTGCGATTATTGGGCACAAACGTGGTTTGGGCGACCCGCTGTACATCGGCGGCGGTGACTTGCTCAATTGCTTGCAGCTCTTTAAAGACGTTACGCCAGCTGCCGGTTTTGGCTTCGTATTCTGTGAGGAGGCTCGCCATCCCCGAGTCAGAATCGAGCGATCTCAACAGCCCCGCCCGAGCCTGGGTTTTAACCCGATCTAGCTCCCCATCAGTGACTGGCTCATTTTTGAGTTTGGCTAGCTCTGTATCCATAAGCTGAGCGATTTCCTCTACCGTGTGGTTGGGGGCACTCAGCGCGTAAAGTAGCAAAATATTGGGGTAGCGGTCACCGGGGAAACCATTGGCACTGCCGATATCCAGGGCGACCTGGGACTCGTCTACGAGCGTTTTGTAGAGGCGGGCCGTGCGACCCCCTGTCAAAATGCTGTCGATCATCGAGTAGACAACGTGGTCTGGGTCGGTGAGGCCAGGGCGATGATAGCCCTCTAGATACCAAGGCTGAGACGGCAAGGTCAGCTCAAAGAATTTTGGCGCGGTCTGGGGCGGCTCGATAACCTTAACCTCGGGGGGGGCGCTGCGCCCCTGGTAGCGACCGAAGTAGGTCTGAGCCAGTTGCTCAACCTGGACGGGGTCAACGTCGCCCACCACTGCTGCAATCAGGTTACTGGGGCCGTAGTAGGTGTCAAAAAACTCGGTCACCTCTTCACGGGTGGCGGTTTGCAGGTCTGCCTGATAGCCAATCACCGGACGACGGTAGGGGTGTTTGTCAAAGGCGTTTTCTAAAAAGGACTCGACCATGCGACCAATGGGGGAGTTATCGACCCGCATACGGCGCTCTTCGAGGATGACTTCCTTTTCTTCATAAAATTCGCGAAAGACCGGGTCGAGAAATCGCTCCGACTCCAGAGACATCCACAGCTCCAACTTGTTAGACGGCAAGCTGTAGAAATAGCGGGTGGCTTCGGCGGAGGTGGTTGCATTTAGACCGCGCCCCCCGGATTGCTCAATGATTTGACCAAATTTGTTTTGCTCAACGTAGGAAGCAGCTTCGGCCCGGAGGGCCTCAAATTGCGATCGCAAGTCTGCTACCCTGGCCTCATCTCCTGCCTTTTCGGCAGCCATCATTTCACTGAATAGCTCATCAAGCTGATCGAGGGCTGGCTTTTCTGAGGCGTAATCACGGGTGCCAATTCTGGTTGTGCCCTTAAAAGCCAAGTGTTCCAGGTAATGAGCGACCCCGGTTTGACCGTCGGCCTCATTGGCCGCCCCCACATTGGCGTAGAGCATAAACGAAGCCACTGGAGCCTCATGTCGCTCCAGCACAATGAATTTCATCCCATTCTGCAAGGTAAACTCAGTGACCTCACTGGCCACCCGATCCAAGTATGGCTGGATCGACTGATCGTCCGCTTGGGCAGTAGGGTCCTGAGCAACAATGTCTTTTAAGTCGCTGGTTCTTGCAAAGGCAGCACTCGGACATAAAAGCCAAGTGCTGATGAAGATGGCACCTATGAACGCCCATAATTTTGACCAATGCCTACTTTGAAGCCAGTCCCGACAAACTCTACTCTTTTGCTGGGAGCGTCCCATACAACCTCAGCGCGCAATAAACACCGCTTATTAGCATAAATGAAGTTTTTTAAGAATTGTGTGATTTGTTCGCCCAGGTTTTAGATTTAGGCAAAACGGCCTAAATCGATGACAAACGGTATCAGTATCTGAAATGCTTTCCAGACATAGCATTCAGCCAGTAAATTGGGTTATCTAAACCCGATATTTTTAATTCTTTATTGACTGATATTTATAGTCGAAGGCTAATTCTTCAATGACTGGTACTTATAAAATGCAAACGCATCAAAGAGGCCGCCCACCAAACTTAGGGTCAAACTAATGGTAAAGATGCCCTGCCAGACATTGCCACTACCAAACGTACTCAGGACTTCAGATATTAATCGAGCAGCCTGCGTAAATACCATCGCAAACGGTGATAGCTGCCCTAGCCACAGACCGCCTAATAGGAGTAGCAAACCCACCAACGATAGACAAAAACTCACCAGTAGGGCTGTGACGATAGAGAATAAGAGCTGCCGTAGTTTTTCCATGGTGACAAAGCACTCCCTAAATAGCGATGCAGCGCAATTGCGAAATGCCTCTGTATCAGGGGCTGAAACATTTCGCTACGATAATCGCTAATGACTCCTTGAAGGTTCAATCCCACCATAGGCCGATCCCCAAAAAATGGAGAGTGTCTTGAGGATTCTTCAATATCGATAAACTTTCGTCTCATAAAAACGACGTAAGCCTTAACAACATTCATAAAAGAACGTATTCGATTACACCGACGGGGGGGTGGGAAGTTGGGGCCAGTCATTAATCACCAAAAATCCTACCGTCTGATAGCCTTAAGCCAACCCATTAAAAGGAGTTTCCCTTGTCAGCAACATCTAGCCTAGGTCAGTGGAGTCGTCGCTTACTTGCGGCTGTCTTACTCGGTGGGCAGGTGCTCATTCACCTGATTTCTCGGCCCCTCCATCGACGTAACACGCTTGAGCAAATGGCCGCAGTCGGGCCAGAGTCCTTAGTCATTGCCTTGATCACGTCGACGTTTGTGGGCATGGTGTTTACAATTCAGGTGACTCGAGAGTTTATTAACTTCGGTGCTACCACGGCGGTGGGGGGTATTTTAGCCCTGACTCTGGCGCGGGAGCTAGCGCCAGTGCTCACCGCCGTGGTGATTGCTGGTCGAGTTGGCTCTGCGTTTGCGGCGGAGATTGGCACCATGCAAGTGACTGAGCAGATTGATGCGCTGCAAATGCTGCGGACTGACCCGGTTGACTATCTCGTCATCCCCCGGGTGGTGGCCTGCGCCCTGATGCTGCCGTTGTTAAATATTTTGGGATTCATCACCGGCATGACCGGAGGACTGCTGATTGCCACAAACCTATATGGCATTTCCCAAACGGTGTTTTTAGATTCTGCCCGTAATTTTCTCGGCACCTGGGATTTAGTCAGTTCTTTGATCAAAGCGGTGGTGTTTGGCATCCTGATTGCGGTGATTGGGTCTAGTTGGGGGTTAACCACTTCCGGCGGAGCTAAGGGCGTGGGTCAATCAACTACCACGGCAGTGGTGACGGCGCTGTTGGCAATTTTTATCAGCAATTTCTTTTTGTCCTGGCTGATGTTTCAGGGGACGGGCAGCGCGTTGAGGAATGTTTAGATCGGGTGACGGGGTGGATGTGTTAAGAGCTGTTTAGCCGATTTAGGCTGTTTAGAGATTCAGGCTGTTTAGAATAGAGGGGTTGTTCATTAAATTAATCGGATTAGACTGTGTCTGCCTCCCCGACCCCCAATTCTTCCCCTGCTTCCTCTGCTCCCCCCACCCTATCGGCTAGCTACCGCTTGCCATTGGTGCTCATTGCGATCGCGCTCCCCACCTTCCTCCTTCAACCCTGGGTCAGCCTGATCATTGCCTTGTTCGGTGGCTTTTTGCTGTTTCAAACCACGGTTATTCGGCTGGTTTTTGAGGCTGAGGCGCTGATAGTCTGTCGCAATCAGACGGTGCTGCGTCGGTTTCCTTACCAAGACTGGCAAAGCTGGTCAATTTTTTGGTCGCCGGTGCCCATTCTGTTTTACTTTCGAGAGGTGAAGAGCATCCACTTTTTGCCAATTTTGTTTAATCCCCGTGAGCTTCGACAGCAGCTTGAAACCCACCTTCGAGGGTTAGAAAAGGCCTCCCCTGCTGCGACCACGTCCCAGCCATGATATCTCAGCCATAACCTTGCCCAGAGGCCCATCGCCTCGTATGCTTGCCTTACGGCTACCGCACGGCTTTATACGGCTCTATGATCCCAGACGAATTTTCGAGTTCAGATACGCCCCAGTCTTCGGACACCTCTGCTTCCCCCGTCACCAGCGGGCAGGCTTCTCCACCGTCACAAACTCCACCGTCACAAACTTCACCGCTTCCCCTTTCTTTTGATAGCAGTCGTGATGTTAAGGCTGAC
Organism: Cyanobacteria bacterium J06635_1; assembly: GCA_039820425.1. Lineage (GTDB taxonomy): Bacteria > Cyanobacteriota > Cyanobacteriia > Phormidesmidales > Phormidesmidaceae > SIO4C1. Next base: position 14,536 of record JBCBQD010000025.1, on the reverse strand, counting down.
GTGGGTAGATTGGTGCGCGAAGGGCTCAGTGAACTCGAACAGCGCAAGCGTGAGCTGCAGCGCGAAATTGAACAGTTAGAGCGACGGAAAGAACGGATTTCAGCTGAGATGCGCACGAGCTTTGCCGGGGCCTCTCAAGATTTAGCTATTCGCATTCAGGGCTTCAAAGATTATCTAGTGGGTAGCCTACAAGACTTGGCCAGTGCCGCAGAGCAGTTAGAGTTGGCCCCGCCTCCATCGACGGAGCCCCCCAGGTCGGCAGCCTCCGCCCCGCCCCCTGAGGAGCCTGATATGCCTGCCACGGCCGCGTTTGCGGTGCAGCGTTTTGAGGAGCAGCGTGAACGGGTGCGCAGCTTAATCGATCAGTACCGCACCCGCCCTGACTACTATGGTCCCCCTTGGCAGCTACGACGAACCTTTGAGCCAGTTCATGCTGAGCGAGTATCTAACTGGTTTTTTACCCAAGGGGGGCGGGGGGCTGTGAAAAGCATGGGCAGTCGGCTGCAAAATGTTTTGGTCGCTTCAGCCGCTATTTCTGCCCTCTACACCATTTATGGTGATCGTCTGTTCACCCTGGTATTAGCCAATAGCCCTGAGCGCCTTGGCGAATGGCGGCGCTGGCTGCAAGACTGCCTTGGCATCTCCCGCGCTGACTTTGGCACCAACCGCGGCATCATGCTGTTTGAGGCCCCTGAGCCTATGGCCCAACGGGCAGAGCGATTACTTGACAACGGTCGCCTACCCCTGATGATTATTGACGAATCCGAGAATAAGGTCGCCCTGTCAGTTCTGCAATTTCCCCTCTGGTTAGCCTTTGCCCCCGACCCCGCGAATCCACCCACCGACGATTATTACTATTGATTTGGAGGGGTAATGGGGTAATAGGTAATGGGTAACGGGGTAATGGGTACTGGGAATCGATGGGTGGCAAACATACCGAGATGGTGGGTTTAGAGCGGTTGAGCACCCGAATATATCCAGGCCACCAGTAACCCACCCTACGTCTATCTCCCCATCTCCCTCATCTCCCCCATCCTCTACCCTCCACTCTTCCCCTTTCCCCTTCGCCCTTCGCCGCTTAAACTAATCACTGTTAACCTCACATGACCTAAAAAGGGAGATCGTGCATGTTCTGGTTGTCCACAGGGGGGATTTTACTAGCTGCCTATCTGCTGGGCGCAATTCCAACGGGGTTCATTGTCGCCAAGATTGTCCAGGGCATCGATATCCGAGAACATGGCTCAGGTAATACGGGGGCGACCAATGTGTTTCGGGTCGTCGGCACACCCGCCGGGTCTAGTGTCCTAATCATCGATGTGTTAAAGGGGGCGGGGGCCGTCTTACTGGCCCAGCTAATCGCTTTTGGGTTGGCGATATCGCCCGAAATTCAGGCCTGGCTTATGGTATTCGCAGCGCTGCTGGCTATCTTGGGACACAGTAAGTCGGTATGGCTGGGGTTTTCGGGGGGCAAATCAGCGGCTACTGGGCTGGGTGTGCTGCTGGCGCTGGCCTGGCCAGTCGGGCTTGGGACAGCAGCTGTGTTTGGCTTGGTATTGGCCCTGTCTCGGTTTGTGTCGCTCAGCTCGATGATGGCTGCGATCGCGGCCCCCCTACTAATGTTGCTTACCCATCAACCACTCCCGTTTAGTCTGATGGCTTTGGCAGGCGGCATCTACGTCATCATCCGCCATCGCAGCAATGTGAATCGGCTGCGCAACGGCACTGAGCCCAAAATTGGCTCCAGCGCATCTGTTTAAGCTTACTCAGGTTAAGATTGCCCAGGGGGCGGGGGCTAGTGCTGACTCATACCCACTAACAGGGTCAGACCGTACAGCACTAAAACAGCCCCAGTGAGCGCTGGGATAATCGGCACGTCGTATATACTCCAGTGCAAAAAAGCGGGGCTAAAGTTAAAAATTTGTGCCAAAAAATCAACAATCCATTCTCCCAGCAGCACGCCACCAAAGCCCACAATCAAAGGGCCAACAGATTTACCTGGAATCCGCTTAGGAATGATGATGTTGGCTACCCCAGCACAAACTAAGGCAATCATCAACTGTATAAAAATCTTGGATAGGCTCATGCTCAAAATCTTCCCTAACCCTAATCTCCAAGGGTCGAGATCTTGAGGGTTAAAACGGTACTCACCCCTAAGATAGTTTCAGTAATCCTAAAACTTCAAGCGATAAATGTATTGATGTCAAGACAGTCTAGATATCCGAACTAAGATCCCAGTTCTTTGGCGCGACGGCTGGCAGCTTTGACGGCCTCAATGATTGAAAATCGTAGGCCCAGCTCTTCTAAGCAAGCGATCCCAGCGATGGTGGTCCCACCAGGGCTAGTGACTCTATCCTTCAAAACCGCAGGATGCATCCCTGTCTGCTGCAAGAGGTGAGCAGTCCCCAACATAGTCTGCACCGCTAACTGATTAGCCACATCCCTAGGGAGCCCCGCCGCCACACCGCCATCGGCCAAAGCTTCTACCATGACGGCTACATATCCAGGTCCCGATCCTGAGAGCCCTGTGACCGCATCCATCAGATTCTCAGGCACTTGCACTACCTGACCCACCGCTTCAAAAATACGGATGGCTCGTTCGCTATGCTCTGATAAAGTTCGACTGCCGGGCGAGATAGCAGTCATCCCAGCCCCGACCGTGGCTGGCGTATTGGGCATCGCCCTGATGACAGGCCAGCCAGGCATGGCTGACTCCAATCGACTCAAGGGAACCCCTGCCAAAATAGAAACTACTAAGGGCGGCACGTCGCAGCGAATGCCTTGAAAATCCTTAGCAACGTAGTCAAAAACTTGGGGCTTAATAGCCAACAAGACGATGTGACTTGACTCGATCAGCCCACGATTACTATCAGTTGATTGAATCCCGTATTGCTCAATAAGCAGCTGCCTGCGCTCAGGCATTGGGTCTGCCACCAAAACGGCATCAGGTTTATAAACACCTGTGGAAAGAAGGCGGGATAATAAAGCCTCTCCCATCACCCCGCCACCAATAATGCCAAGTTCAGCAGGCAAGATACCCAAGCCCCTTAAAGCGGTTACAGCACCATTAAGAATACCGTGAAACGAGTGCAAAACTTTGCTTTGCATCCGAGCAGGCTATTCTCAAGCGCTACTTTGTAGCAGCTTTGCGTAAAGGCTCAGATATTGCCGTGACGACCTAAAAATCAAGAAACCTATGCCATTCGAGCGATTTGCTCGGTTGCCCAAGCTGGAGTTGGGGCAGCCTGGCGAGGGGCGGCCATTGGCTGCTCCTGCATCGGCATCCCGTTATCACCATCCACAGGCATGCTGACTTGTACACAGTTCGGCGTAAACAAGAAGATGCTTTCACCAATGCGCTCTTGATGACCGTCCATGGCGTAGGTGCCACCGGCAACAAAGTCAACGGCGCGCTGAGCTTGATCAGGATCCATAATGGTCAGATTTAGGACAACAGACTTGCGCTCACGCAAAGCCTGGATGGCCTGGGGCATTTCTTCAAAGGAGCGCGGCTCCATCACGATCACTTCCGACACACCATTCATTGCACCGGGCATACCAATCACGTTGTTCATAGAGACCATACCAGTATCAGAGGACATTACCCGCTCACGGACGCGACGACGGGCGGGGCGAGGCTCTTCCTGAGGAATCACCGTTGGCTGAGGTTGGGGTTGAGGCTGAACATTCTCCTCTTCGTAGAGGTTCTGATAGTCCTCACCATCCATCTCGTCATATTCATATTCGTAATCCGCTGGGTCGTTGAGGCCCACAAAATCACGTAGCTTCGAAAAGATAGTGCTCACGGCTTACACTCCATCACGACAAATTACTAACTTGGCAAAGTTATCCTCAAAAACTATAGAGGAATTTGAGAACTAAACCGTATCCAGCTTGCAAACGGAGGCTTTCCCCGCAGGAGAAACAACCGGTCTGGATGCGGCAAAGGTTCAATTTAGGGCACTTTTAAAAACTTCAACCCTGGGTTCGAACTCACGCTGAAGGTGAGAGTTCTGTGTGAGGATCGGGAGTGTTTTATTGGCTCGCAAGACTAACCCAAAAACTAAAATTGGACTTAAGTCTTGAACACCCTAATGAATCCCGCTTATACGGAACAATGAGCCACAGTATACACGAAATCTTGAAAAATGCTACCGCGTTACTAAATGAAACTTTTTAAAGACCTCAAATCGGTTCTAGGTGATGGGTTGCATAGGGCTAGAAGTAACTAGTCACGGTCGCCAAAGAGAATCGTTCCTAATCGAATCATGGTGGCCCCAGCCGCGATCGCAACTTGAAAATCTCCAGACATTCCCATCGACAAATGCTCAATCTGAACTTGAGAGAAGTCCATTTGATTAATCTCGTTAGCCAGTTCGCTAGTCTGATCAAAGACAGCTTTGAGCGTGGCTGCCGGTAAGCCATAGGGAGGGATGGTCATCAACCCCTTTATTCTCAGGTGCTGGAGCTGGTTTAGACGAGGTAATGCTGCCTTTAGCTCGTCCACCGAAAACCCATATTTCTGGGGATCTCTGAGCAGTTTGACCTGCAGGCAGCAGGCAGGTTGGCAGCCAAGCTGTGAAGAAATCTGATCGAGCTTTTCGGCCAGGTTGAGGCTATCAACAGAGTGAATCCAATCAAATTGCTGGAGTGCTTTCCGAGCTTTGTTGGTTTGCAAGTGGCCGATCAGGTGCCAGGTGATATCCGTTAAGTCGCTCAGCTCAGTCTGTTTTGCCGCCGCCTCTTGAACTTTACTTTCGCCAAAGTCACGAATGCCCGCTGCATAGGCAGTCCTCACAGCGCTGGCGGGAAACGTTTTAGTGACCGCAATTAAACGAACTGAAGGGGGAATCGATTGGCGGATTTTTTGAATGTGGGCTGTCAGGTCAACCGCATCGCTCATTGAAATGTCTGCTGATAAGTCTTCTGCAACCGATCGTACTCCGAATATTGCCCCGCCCGGCGCAGAATCCGCAGACGACCCTCCAGTAGCATGCGGGCTTCGCTGCGACTAATCGGGTCAAACGCAAACCCCGCCCCCATATCAGTACTGACTAAGAAAAATAACCGCTGAGCATACAGGGTTGCAAACAAGTCCTTGTTCTCTTCGACCAAGCAAATCCTGAAGAGCAAGCCAAAATTAGGATGATTGATGTAGGTTTCAGGGCTCATTTCAGATAAGTCGCGAGCAATACCAAATCCATCTGTCATGACCCATGTCAAAGTCGATATCTTGTGTAGAGGAGATGAGAGCGCTCGTCCTTCGGTACCAGGACAACTAACCAGGATTTCGTATAAGCGTATGGAGCTAAATCAAGCTGCTCTGAAACAAAAAAATAGAATGTCTTAATGGTTTAGTCCTTAATCAAAATGCCTGTCACAAAACCCAATCTTTCAAGAGGATTCAGTATTTAAACTCAGTATTGAATATGGCTAGAGTTTACAGCGTTTTTGCAAATTCTACACATTCCAAGGTTGTCGGTTGGTTGATGGCAGTTGCCTATAGGCCCAACGCCAGGAGTTGGGCCTTTGCTTTTTGCAGTGATTCATACCACTCTCGACCAGGGTCACTGTCGGCAACAATGCCAGCCCCCACCTGTCCCCATACGGTCTGGAGCACTGATGCCGATGCCTGATCATCGGGGTACGCTGTCAGATCTTCCATCAACAATGTGCGGATCAAGATATTGAGATCGAGGTAGCCGCGACTGTCAAGGTAGCCACAAGATCCGTAAAACAAGCTGCGTCTAATTGGCTCTAAAGCTTCAATGATTTCCATGCAGCGCACCTTAGGACAGCCGGTAATCGTGCCGCCAGGAAACATCGCGGCGATCAGATCAACCGCATCGCGGTCTGGTCGCAGTTGGGCAATGATATTACTGACCAAATGCATGACATGGCTATAGCGTTCGATGACCAACAGCTCGTCCACGTGTACTGATCCCCACTCACTGACGCGACCCAGGTCGTTGCGTTCTAAATCGACCAGCATGATATGTTCCGCATTTTCCTTACGGTTGTTGAGCAGCTCTTGGGCAAACTGCTGATCTTGTTTGGGGGTGTGTCCGCGTGGTCGAGTCCCTGCAATGGGGCGGGTTTGAGCATTGGTGTCCCGGAGTTTGACCAGTCTTTCGGGGGAGCTGCTGATCACTGAGCCCCAGGGGGTTTGCCAATAGCTGGCAAAGGGTGACGGATTAATGTGTTGAAGGGCTCGATAGACCTGCCAGGGGCTCAGACGGGTCTCAGCTTGAAACCTCAACGACAGGTTAACCTGAAAGACATCTCCGGCTTGAATGTGTTGTTTTGCTGCTTGCACGGCGTGCTCAAATTCAGATTGTGACATCCCAAAGGTAAGCTCCTGCGTTTGGGCTTCGCCCTTGGCCGTGATGGAGGTGTGCCCCGCAGCCTGTTTGGTGAGATCGCCCCTGGTTTCGCCATAGCCCTGGGGTTGAGATAGCACCTCTCGCATCAGGTCCAACTCGTTTAGGGTGGGTGCGGCTAGCCAGAGCTCTTGCTGCACGTGATCGATCACGGCAAAACTGGCGGGCTCATACCAGAACGCGATTGGGAATGGTAAGGGATCAGGGTTTTCATAGGGCAATCGCTCAATCTCCCAGGCGATGTCATAGCCTAACCATCCCAGCCAGCCCCCCCAAAAAGGCAGGTCAGGGTTAGGCTGCACCTCTGACCCCGATGAGACCCAATGATGGGGGCCTAACTCGGATAGCCGCTGGCGCAGCATGGTCAAAACCTGCCCTAGGGGGGGCGTCAAAAGTTGCGGCTGTCCCGACTGGAGAGCCTGGGGTGGCCCCGCACAAATCGAATGGTGGGCGTAGGTGGATGGGGCTTTGAGACGATCTTGCGCTCCCCCCCTAAGTATTGTGCCAGGGACAGAGCGGGCGACTGGCGGCGGACTCTCTAGCAGGGTTGCGATTGTGGTGGCGGCCCACACCGTCGATGCCAAGCGCTCAAACACATCTGCACCGGTTCGCTGTTTGAGATCGAGACAACACCAGTATCGCGGTGTGGTCAAAGGTTGCCTCCCACGGCGAGACGCCCCCACCAAAAGAGACTTAACCCCAGCAATATGGACCAGTCCCACCAGCGCAAGCGCAGCTGATGCCATTGCACCTGATGTTGGTTAGGGCTGGTAAACCCGCGCACATGCATAGCACTGGCAATTTGCTCAGCCCGCAACAACAGATTTTCGAGCAGCCGCTCCGCTACCATAATCCAGATTTGAAAGGCGCGTCGCATTCCTAACTTTCGCCAGTTAATGGCTCGGGTGCGCACCGAGCGAATCAGGTTTTGGACTTCTTCCAATACCAGGGGGATAAATCGTAATGCCAGGGTTAGGGTCAGGGCAATTTCGGTTACCGGCACCTTAAACCATCGTAGGGGTTGCATCAGGTCTTCGAGTCCGGCGGTGATTTCTTCGGGGGCAGTGGTGAGTAAGAATAAATTGGTACCATAGATAATCGTAAACAGCAGTGTCCCCACTCGGATGGCTAACTGCATGGATTGTTGTGTTACCTTGAGCCAGCCCCAGTCAACCAGGGTGTAGCGATAGTTCGTTGGCGGTGGCAGGGGCGGCAGGGCATCGAGGGGGGAATCCAAACTGGCAAGCTGTTCGGGGGTTGGCAGTCGCGGCTGGTGCAAGACCGCAATGCCGTCGGGCATGACCAAGATTAGCGCCGACACCAATAGGGCCAACATCAATAACCAGCCCATCTGTTGCCGCCAGACCCTAAGTGGAATCCTGGCTGATATCGTCAGCCCAATCAGCATCAGCACCAGGGCTACTCGCCACACTGCATTAGCTAAAATCGGGGTTAGTAAAATGCTCACCAGCCAGGCCAATTTGACCCGGGCATCAACCCGATGTAGCCAGGTGACCGGTTGTTCTAAATAAAGACCAATGGGCAGCGATCGCAACAAATCCACAGGCTAACCCTCTATACTTTGGTGGCTCGGTTCGCACTTTCTCGATCCAGATCGCGCATCTTTTTACCGCGCCAAAACAGGCGAATGGGGGTGCCCTCAAAGCCCAGATTTTCGCGAAACTGCCGCTCAATGTAGCGGCGATAGTTGTCGCCAAACAGTTTGGGAGCGTTGACAAATAGCGTAAATGAAGGCGGCTGAGTTGTGACCTGGGTGCCGTAGTAAATTCGACCCTGTCGACCCTGCCGAGTGGTCGGCGGGGTATGCCAGCTAATGGCATCTTCGAGGACTTCATTGACCACAGAGGTGGAGACCCGGCGTTGATGTTGTTCGACGGATGCATCCACGGCATCTAAGATTTTCGGTATCCGCTGCCCAGTTAGGGCACTGACATAGACTCGTTTGGCCCAATCCAAAAAATAGAGTTTAGCCCCCATCTTTTTGTCGTAGTCATAAATTGTGTGAGAATCTTTCTCCACGGCGTCCCACTTGTTGACCACCAGGATGCAAGCCCGGCCGTCATCCTCGATGCGCCCGGCCAGTTTTTGATCTTGTTCGGTGATGCCATCGAGGGCATCGATCACCAGTAGCACCACATCCGACCGACGGATCGCCTTGAAGGAACGGTTAATGCTAAAAAACTCGGGGCCGTAATGGACGTTCTTTTTTTTTCGAATCCCGGCGGTGTCGACCAGGCGATAAATCTGATCGCCGCGACGTACCACCATATCGATGGTGTCGCGGGTCGTGCCTGAGATCGGGCTCACAATGGCGCGGTTCTCTCCGACAAACGCATTTAGCAGGCTTGACTTACCCACATTAGGTCGGCCCACAATCGCCACCCGGATTTCATCGGTTTCTTCTAGGGCGCTGACGGGCGGCAAATGCTCCACCAGCGCATCCAGTAGCTCTCCGGTGCCGTTTCCGTGAATGCCTGAGACGGGGTAAGGCTCTCCCAGGCCCACCTCCCAAAACTGGGCGGCTTGGATAATCCCCTCCTCTGGAGATTCGCATTTATTCACCGCCAACAGCACGGGCACCGACTGCTGCCTGAGCCACGAGGCAATTTCGCGATCGCTCTCCGCAGGGCCGTCTTGACCATCTACCACCAAGATTGCCGCTGAGGACTCTCCCAGGGCCGCCATGGCCTGCTCACGGATGTGGGGCAAAAACTCAGTGTCATCGTCAAACACCAGCCCACCGGTATCGACGACCGTAAATTCACGGTCTTTCCAAAACGCGGTTTGATAGGTGCGATCGCGAGTTACCCCAGGCTGATCAAAGACAATCGCCTCCCGCGCCCCCGCCAGTCGATTGACCAGGGTCGATTTACCCACATTGGGCCGTCCAATTACCGCAACTACTGGCAAAACCATCCGGGTGACCGCGTTAAAAAATGTCAAACAACTATTCTAACAAGCATTCTGCTTATATTGGATGACAGAGATGGGTTTGCAGTTTTAGCCGGTTGGCTCTCGCTGGCATCAATCGGAAGCTCAACCCATCCTAGGATTCTACGTTCTCCCACTACCCTCTACTCTCCACCCTTTGCCCCTTTACCCTCTACCGAATCTCCCTCAACCCTGCCTTGGCCTCTCGCCGCAGCTGCGCCGAGATCCGAAACAACTCCTGCCCCGTGTGCAAATAGCTGTCGTCATAGTTATAGGTAAACCGTTCCATCTCTTCGATGCCATCCTCAATCTGGTTCATGCAGTAGTAGAGGTTAGCCGCCACCCCCGCCACATTTGAAGGGTTTTGCATTGACTTGAATTTTTGCTGGGCTTTCTCAAGGGATTCGCGGCAGGTTTCTAGATAGTGCTGGAAGTCTTCCATCAGCTCATCGTCAAAGGGATCGGCGGAGAGTGCTTTGACCTCGGCCTTGAGTGGGCTCATAATTTTTCCCAGCAGCCGATCGATGGGGGTATAGACCTGCCGCATCCATTGTTGAAAGTGACCATCGGTGTTTTTGACCGCCTGGCGCTGCTGGCGATATTGATTTTGCACATCCACCGTGCGTTCGGTGCGGGTGCGTGTGTCAACTTGCACTTCAATATCACCTGTTTGAGAGAGATAGCGACGATGTTGATCGTATTGGCGACGCTTAGTGGGGTCACCCAAGATTTCATAGGCAGCATTTACCTGGGCAATCACCTCGTGACCGGCCTGATCTTTTTGACTATCCGGGTGATATTGCTTTGCCAGTTGCCGATAGGCCTGCTTAATCTCAGCCTGGCTTGCTGTGTCAGTGAGCCCTAGGGTTTCGTAATGATTATCTGCCATAGGGCAATTGTAAAGTAGTTGGGTGGGGAGGGAATCCCTAACTCATTGCGATCAGCTCAGGATCTTGAAACAGAGGGGTACTCAGATAGCGCTCGCCAAAGCTCGGTTGGATCATGACGATTAGCTTTTCCTCGTTTTCGGGGCGTTTGCCAATTTGGACGGCCGCCCACAGGGCTGCTCCGCTAGAGATGCCCGACAGCAGGCCTTCTTCGCGGGCAAGGCGGCGTCCGAATGCGATCGCATCGTCATCGCTGACCGCAATCACCTCATCAATCAGACTCACGTCCAACACCTCAGGCACAAATCCCGCCCCAATCCCCTGGATCTTATGGGGGCCTGGATTGCCCCCGGTGAGCACCGGGCTGTTGGCAGGCTCAACGGCGACGGCTTGAAACCCAGGTTTGCGACGCTTCAACACATCTGCTACACCCGTAATGGTGCCGCCTGTGCCGACCCCAGCGATCAAAAAATCAATTTCCCCATCGGTATCCTGCCAAATTTCCTCCGCCGTTGTGCGACGATGAATAGCGGGGTTGGCCAGATTGCGAAATTGCTGCAACATATAGGCATCCGGCGTTGATGCGACAATGGCTTGGGCACGTTGGATGCAGCCTGACATGCCCTCATGACCTGGGGTCAGCTCCAACTCTGCACCATAGGCCCGCAACATTGCCCGCCGCTCAGCGCTCATCGTCTCAGGCATGGTCAAAATCAACCGATAGCCCTTGGCTGCCGCCGCCATCGATAGCGCAATCCCCGTATTGCCCGAGGTCGGCTCTACCAGCGTCGTCTTACCAGGGGTGATTTCCCCGGCGGCCTCGGCGGTCTCAATCATATTGATCCCAATTCGATCCTTCACCGAGGCAGACGGGTTCATGCCTTCGAGCTTAACCACAATGCGGGCGACACAGCTTTCTGCCTGGGGGATTCGATTGAGCTGCACCAGAGGCGTGTGGCCGATTAACTCAGTGACATTGTGGGCAATACGCATGATTAGATGCCGAGATAAATAATCTAAATGTAATACATCAAATCCACTTGCTGCTTAGCGTTGCGCTGATCCACCAAATCTTGCAAAGTGTGGTTAGTCAGGACTGCTTCAGCCGCTTTTCGCACTGACTGCCAGAGTTCATGGACCACAACACTTTCGGTTGTTTGCTCAGCTGCAATGGCGGGCTTACCCTCAAACCCCTCAATGCAGTTAACAATCTCTAATAGAGTCACCTTCCAGGGCTCTCGGGTTAATAAATAGCCACCCTTGGCCCCTCGCTGACTTTTGACAAAACCGGCTCGGCGTAGGGTGGCCAGCAACTGCTCCAGGTAGCGATCGGGAATAGACTGCTGGGCCGCGATTTGGCGAATTTGCAACGGCTCCCCCTTGCCATAGTATAAGCTTAGCTCTAACAAGGCCAGCAGGGCATATTCGCTTTTACAAGAAAGTTCCACTCGGTCGATCGGCAACGTCTTTCCCAGTATACTCCGGTTCCCCACTGGAGAATGTTTATTTAAGAGAGGAGGAGATGGGGGAGTGGCTTCGACGTGAGCGCTCAGCCGAGTAGGAGGCGGGGAGCAATGCCACAGGAGTCCCCAAAAAGCAAAAAGCCCTGCCACTGGCAGGGCTTTTTGCTAGCAAATGATTAAATCAGCTTAGAACTGGAAGGTTGTGCGCAGCACACCGTAGAAGGACTCATCCCCATCATCGGGATCAGAGTAGAGCAGAGCGGGGGTGAAGGTCATGAACTCGTTCACAGCAAACTCATAGTAGCCTTCAATGAAGAAGTCATCATCAGAAGACTCACCAACGTAGGCACCCAGGCTGTTGCCAGTGCTCAGGAAGTCTGCAAAAGCAACCCCACCAGACCAGGTATCATCTGCGGGACCATCTACAAAAGCGTAGTGACCACCGACTTCGAAACCACCAAAGTCAAGGTTCAACAAACCTGCAATGATAGAGTCAACATCAGGATCGCCGTTTTCACCATCCATGAAGGTGACAGCGGCGTCAATCAGACCGTCGCTCAAGAAGTTAAGCTGAGCAATGTACTCAAAGGTTTCAAAGATACCTTCCTCAGGATCTTGACCCTCGTTGGTAGAGTAGCCCAAGTCTAGGATGATATTGTCGGTGAAGGCAAAGTTAACACCCGCAGCAAAGCTGTCGCCGCCTGCACCAATAATGTCGTAGAACTCAGGACCACTGGCGTCACCCACAGCAGGACCGTCGAAAGGCACAATGGTGCTGGTCACAAAGTCGTCAGAAACGATACTGTTTGCAGCAATGATGGCGCTGATCCGGCTACCAATCGGGAAGGAATAGTAAACGTCATCTAGAGCTATATTGTCCTCACCTAGACCGGTTCCGCTTTGGTTAGCAAGGCCACCCGGGAAGCCCGCCAAGCTACCACCCGCATCACTTGCCTGCAGACGAACCCGCAAACGGTCTTCGCCAGTGAAACTGGTATCAAAGTTCATCCGAGAACGATACTCGAAGGTGACTTCATCATCATCATCAGCTTCAAAAGGCACCACCAAGTGAGCATCCAACTGACCGCGGAGCTTGGTTGTGGTAGAGAACTGATTTGCTTCTAGCTCAGCCACGTCAGCTTCTAAAGTGTCAACGCGACCCCGTATAGTCGCTAGCTCAGCCGCAAACTCTTCTTGCAAACGACGAATGGTGTCAAGCTCTTCGCGGATGTTGCCATCACCAATGAGCTGAACAATTACGTCCAAACAAGCGTTTAGACCAGCTGCAAACTCATAACGAGACATGGCCCGGTTTCCACGGTATGTACGGTCGGGATAACCCTCAAGGCAGCCATACTCTTCAACCAGACGCTGTAGCGCGGTGAAAGCCCAGTCAGTAGGACTCACATCAGACAGCTCGCTGACGCTGGTAACCTGTGCCAGTTGCACAGAGTCAGCGTTGGTCTCAACACTAGTTAATGCGTCAACACTCACAGTGTCAGCAGCTTCGGCAGCCACTGCGTTGCCAGAATAAGCCAGAGCAGCCCCCAAGACAGCGGGGCCAACTAGCAAAGTTTTCAAAAATAGCTTAGACATTCGTTAAACACTCCTCACACCTTAAAATAGGCAAAAGATCAAGGTACAACCCCTAAGAGGCAACCAATAAAACCTTCAGTTCAAGTCTTCAAGAATGAATGGCCCTTAGCTCAACCAAGGATTGGCCACATTAAGCCATTCACCTATTAGAAGAAATGCTAGCAGATCTATAGGGTAACGGCTAGCCTCTCCGGAAAAGATTTTTTGACGGCAAAGCCCAAAAATCCACCTATGACAAAATTTTCTAGCAGTTCAGGGGGTTTCGTAGACCCCTTATGACAGTTTGGAGAGTGTCTCTGCCAGGGCAAAATCCTGGTCGGTCAACCCGCCTGCATCATGGGTGGTCAGGGTAATCGTCACCTTGTTGTAGGAAATAGACAGGTCAGGATGGTGCCCAGCCGCCTCTGCTGGGTCCACCAATTTATTCACAAAGGCAATCGCCTCTATAAAGTCATCAAATGTTTTAGTGCACTGAATCTGATCACCGTGCTGGTGCCAGTCGGGCAAGGTTGCTAACTTAGCCCGAATCTCAGCTTCATTTAACCGATGTGCCATCTGATTTCCTTCTGCCCATCTATCGACAGCCCATTTTTACATTCCCGACCGAAGCATTGAATGTAACTCAAGTGTAAAAGGTGCTTTAAAAAAGCTATCCGCTCCCAGCTGGGGAGGCTTTTGTAAGCAAAAGCACTCAAAGCTAGAAGCGGTGTAGTGGGTCTCAGGCTGAAACCAGACTGCCGGGAGGAACCCTAGCAAGCCAGTTTCATAAGGATGAAGCTGGCTCTAGTGAACAGCCCCGGCACACAGCCGGATGACATCAACCTGGAGACCCATGCATTTACTACTATCTTCCATGGGCATCACCTCCTTATTTCCTAACCGGGATTTAACCTTAGGACAGTGCACCCGCAGGTGCTTTCAGTAAGATAGCACAGGCGATTTGATTTTGGATTTTGGATTTTAGATTAGGGAATTGGATTTTAGATTAGGGAATTGGATTTTGGATTTTAGATTGGGGAATGCGGTTGGTGTCTTGAGCTAGCTTGACTGCTCGATTCAAAGGAAAGGTTCTGGTCCCAGAAGCTTTATATTTGCGCCTGCACCTGTCCAAAATCCAAAATCTAAAATAAAAGCTCCAGTCTCTCGACCGGAGCTTGAAAATTAAAGAAGTGTTTCCCTACAGCGCGTTACCACGTGGCAGTACCTCTTCGGGGAATATAAACTTCTCATGGGGCTGGTCTTGGGGCGATAGCCATGCCCG
>JBCBQD010000024.1:0-35843 GCA_039820425.1 Cyanobacteria bacterium J06635_1 | reverse complement strand
CCTAGATTCTCACCATAGGCTTTCCACGCCAGGTCAATCAGACCATTGATCATCGCAGCGGCCACCACAGCACTGCCTTTGCGGCCACTGATCGTGATATTAGGCGTAAGGCTATCGTGCAATCGAGCTTTAATCACTTCGGCATCAAGGAACCCAGCTGGGGTACCCACCACCAAGGCAGGGCGGATTTCGTCGGTCTCAATCAGTTTGACGACGCTATCCAGGGCCGTTTGGGCCTCCCCGATGACAAAGATCCCCTCAGGGTATCGCTTGGCGAGGGTTTCAATCCCCCAGGCGGCTTTGGTTTTTTCTTTTTGGGGGCGGGTGAGGGCGTCCATGCTGCAATAGACCGGGTTAGCAAAGGTCGTCTGCACCCTAGGGACGATGCCCACCTGCACCATGGGCACATCCACAATAATGGTCGTGCGGGCGGCCAATGCAGCGGCCCCCGATTGCAATGCATGTTCCGAAAACTGCACTAACTGCTTATATTCAAAATCAGCGGTGGCATAAATCACCCGCCGAACCAGCTCATACTCCGCTGGCGCAAAGCTATGCGGGCCGATTTCGCGATCAATAATTCTTAAACTTTGGGCATCCGTCACGTGCCATTCCATAGCTTGTCATAAAGCGATTGCTAGCTTTATACAGTAGCATTCCGATCGCGAGAACACGCCCAAGCGATCCCCATTCTGATAGACTTTGAGATTGAGTAGGCGCGTTCAAAACGCTCTGCATTAAGGCAGTTTGGAGGAATAGATCAGTGGAAAGCACCCTCGGATTAGAGATTATTGAAGTCGTTGAGCAAGCTGCGATCGCATCAGCTCGCTGGATGGGGAAAGGCGAAAAGGACATCGCCGACGAGGTCGCGGTCGAAGCCATGCGTGAGCGCATGAACAAGATTCATATGCGCGGCAAAATTGTGATCGGAGAAGGCGAGCGCGACGACGCACCGATGCTCTACATCGGTGAGGAAGTGGGGATTTGTACTCAGCCAAATGCTAAGGAGTTTTGCAATCCTGAAGAGCTGATCGAAATCGACATTGCTGTTGATCCCTGCGAAGGCACCAACCTATGTGCCTATGGTCAACCCGGTTCGATGGCAGTCCTGGCGATCTCAGAAAAAGGCGGCCTGTTTGAAGCGCCCGACTTTTACATGAAAAAGCTGGCCGCCCCCCCAGCGGCTCGGGGCAAGGTTGATATCAATAAATCAGCCACTGAGAACCTCAAGATTTTATCTGAGTGCCTTAATCGCGCCATTGATGAACTCGTGGTTATCGTCATGAAGCGTGAGCGCCACAACGACCTGATTAAAGAAATTCGCGAAGCCGGTGCGCGGGTGCGCCTGATCAGCGATGGTGATGTCTCAGCCGCTATTTCTTGCGGATTTGGGGGTACCAACACCCACGCTCTAATGGGAATTGGTGCCGCACCTGAAGGGGTAATTTCGGCAGCGGCCATGCGATGCCTGGGTGGCCACTTTCAGGGCCAACTGATCTATGACCCCGCCATTGTCAAAACGGGCCTGATCGGAGAGAGCAAAGAGGCTAACCTGGATCGCCTTAAGTCCATGGGCATCACCGACCCTGACAAGGTCTATAACGCCGAAGAGCTAGCCTCTGGTGAGACCGTGTTGTTCGCAGGCTGCGGTATCACCCCCGGCGACCTGATGCAGGGCGTGCGCTTCTTCCACGGGGGGGCCAGGACCCAGAGTCTGGTAATCTCCAACCAGTCGAGTACCGCCCGGTTTGTCGATACGATTCACATGGTCGACAATCCTGAATATATTTCGGTGCGATAGTCACAGCTAACAGAGTCGGCACGCTAAACTAAAACTTGTTAAAAACACCCCCAACCTGCACGGTTTCTCTACTGGGGGTGTTTTTCCATGTTGACTTTGGTGAAGATTTTCGCTAGTTGATAGATTTTTGTTGAGAAATCTTGAGTTTGGGGCCGCTTTTTCAATACGGTCATAGGGCAGCCGGTTGGCTTTTCAGGGGTTAGGTCTCAGGTTCTAGGGGTTAGGTCTTGGGCTTTAAGTTGGCTCTAGCAATCAATGTTTCTAACGACTGCTTGCCACCCAGCACCTAACACCCCATACCTAACACCTAGATAATAAAAATCTTTTGGGAGGAAGAATGAACATCGCCGTTATTGGGCTCAGTCACAAAACCGCACCGGTTGAGATTCGAGAAAAACTTAGCATTCCTACCCCTCAAGTCGCCGATGCGATCGCACAGCTTACTAGCTATCCCCACGTCCAAGAAGCTGCGATTCTCAGTACCTGCAACCGTCTTGAGCTGCATATTGTGATCACCGCAACCGAGCACGGCATTCGGGAGGTGACTCAGTTTCTCTGTGACTATGGCCGCCTCAGCCTGGCAGAGATGCGACCTCATCTATTTATTCTTCTGCAGCAAGACGCCATCATGCATTTGATGCGGGTCTCGTCGGGCCTCGACAGTTTGGTCCTGGGCGAGGGGCAAATTCTCTCCCAGGTCAAACACGCCCACAGTCTGGGGCAACAACATAAGGGCGTCGGGCGCATTCTCAACCGCTTGATGAAAGATGCCATCAAAACCGGGAAGCGGGTTCGCACTGAGACGAGTATTGGCACAGGGGCCGTCTCCATCAGCTCCGCTGCTGCCGAGCTGGCCCAGATGAAAGTGCCTAACTTTACCGAGTGTCGCATTGCCATTTTGGGTGCAGGCAAAATGTCCCGCCTTTTGGTCAAGCATTTAGTGTCAAAGCGGGCGAACCAAATCACGATTTTGAATCGCTCAATTGGCCGAGCGGACGAGCTAGCCGCCCAGTTTAGCGAAGCCAATATCAAAACGGGCACCCTTGACGCCATGCTCACCACAGTGGCCGAGTCCGATGTGGTGTTTACCTGCACGTCTGCCACTGAACCCATTTTGCACCGCGAAAATTTATCCCCTGTGGTGCGTTCAGACTGCCAGCTGATGCTGTTTGATATCGCCGTGCCTCGCAACGTGCATGACAATGTCAATGAGCTGGATACAGTCTTTGCCTTTAACGTAGACGACCTCAAAGCCGTGGTCGCCCAAAACCAAGAAAGCCGCCGCAAAATGGCCTTAGAGGCCGAATCCCTCCTCGAAGAAGAATTTAATCAGTTCATGGACTGGTGGCGGTCACTAGATACGGTCTCTACCATCAGCAGCCTGCGCACCAAAGTCGAATCCATTCGTGAGCAAGAGCTTGAGAAAGCGCTGTCTCGCTTGGGGAGCGGTTTCTCTGACAAGCATCGCGGTGTGGTAGAAGCCCTCACCCGCGGCATTGTCAATAAAATTTTGCACGACCCGATGGTGCAGCTGCGGGCTCAGCGGGATAACGAAACCCGCCGCCAGGCCATGGAGACGCTACAGGTCTTATTTAATCTAGAAGAGTTTAGTGTCGCCGATGAAATTGGCAATCAGAATGGTTCGAGTAAGGCCCTGCGTTAGCTGGTCAAAAATCGTTAGCTGGCCACCCCCTAATGTCCGTTCCCTTTGATGCCGAGGCAGCTCAACAGCGGGTGGAGAAGTTTTGGCAACTCTCCGCCAGTTTTGGGGTAGAGCGCAATGCTTACCATAACTACCTCAATGAAATCGTCAGCGATCGCTATGCCCTGATCAATGGGCTACAGCTATTGCGAGATGAGCTACAGCTGGCCTCTGCCAGCCAAACCGATATTCGGGCCTGCGGGGCTGATCTGAGCTTGCCCAGTGTGGTCACGACCCTGGCTTACACCAACTGTGGCGATCGCATCCACCAGGGGGAAGCCACCAAGCGTTATCGAGATGTGGTCGCCTCTCGCTTTGCCACCCTGTCTGAGATCGGCGAACTTAAGCTCGAGGCGTTTTTCCCAGCGGGTGGGGGGACTGACAATGGCGCAACCCTGGCCCATGTGACCGTTGCCCATCAGCTCGATGAAGCCTTAAGACAGCGGCTCTATGCAGGCAATCCACAGTCGATGGTCCTCGTCGCTATTGACCTCAAAACCCATGTGGGCCGTCTGCGAGAAGGGGGGCAGCGGATCTATGGCAAAACCCGTGAGTCGCCCTGGCGGGAGCCTCGGGCCGCCTGCGGTGCGATCGTAGATGCCTTGACAAACTACCATCCCCACAACCTGATCCATCGCCGCATTCGGGATGATCTGGGCGAGAAAAATTTTCAGTATCTGGCGACTCAACGGATTGTCACGGGCGATGGCATTGATATTACGATGGCCGTTGCCTCTGCTATTGTCGCTATTCGCGGCATTCGTAATACGGCGATAGCCTTGACCCAAGAGTTAGATGAACGGGGGGTTGCCCACCTGACGGCCAGTATGACGGTCAATCGGCCTTCGCGAGATGATTTGGTGGTTTATCTGGCCAGGGCTACGGTGTTTGGGGGCAAAGTTCGGATTCAAAGTTTGGGCACCAAGGCTGATAAATATAGCGGTCAGCTGATTGAGTTTGCTAGAGAGCAGCGGCTAAGGCTGATTTACGATGGTCAAGACAGTGATGATTTACCGATCGAAGAGATCCCTTATACGGTTAAACCGTCAGGGTTATAGATTTAAGATTCTGACTAAAGCATAGATACTGCTCGGGGTCCCTCCGAGTTCCCCGAACCCCCTAGGCAGGGCGTTACGCCGCCCTACACCCCCACGTACTAGACTCTGGAAAAGTGGCATAGGTTAGGGGGTGCCCGGTGGGTGAAGTTGAATTTTTTTGGCACCGGTGCCAGAAAAATTCAAAAGCACAGGTGGTCGCTCCGCAGTTGGTTAATCTCAAGGAGAGAGGAAGCCAATAAGCCAGCATGAAAGGGTTGACCAGCTATCATCTGAAACTGATCGCGGCACTGTCGATGCTGGTAGACCACATTGGGGAGGTCTTTTATCCAGAGACTGACTGGCTGCGAATGGTGGGACGGTTGAGCTTTCCGTTGTTTGTCTGGCTGCTGGTGCAGGGCGAGGCACATACGCGTAATGCCTGGCGCTATGGGGGGCGATTGCTATTACTCGGGTTGATTTCACAGCCGATCTACCAAGCTGTCTTCTACACGAGTGAGCCGAATATCCTATTTCAGCTTTTAGTTGGGCTGATCTGTCTGAGGATAACGCGGCAAAAACCCAGGTTGGCGCTGTTGATCTGGCCCCTGGGAGTCTTGCTCACTGAGAGTTTAGGGATTAGTTACGGCGGTTATGGCATTGCCCTGGTTTTGCTGACGCGCTATTTTCGGCAAACCTGGGTCTGGTGGTCTGCCTGGCTAGGCTTTCATGGGGTGTGGATGTACCTGGCGGGGTTGTTTCAACTGTGGGCGCTGCCAGTGCCGGTTTTGTTTGGCCTGGCCACGGGGCAACGGGGGCCCAGGGCGAGGTGGTTCTATATTTTCTACCCAGGGCATCTGGCGTTGCTGGGGCTGATTCGGGTTGCACTTCAGACTCCAGGCATTTAGCTTAATCATATTGGCCTTATCAGAATCATCGCGGGTTTAGGAACCATGTCGTTTGGGAAATTGACTACCAGCAAGATCTGGTCATGGGGGTTTTTATGGGTTGTTATCGCAACACTTACCCTTAGCTGCACCTCACTAACCGAAACGACCGACGGTCTGTATAGCTACAAAGCCCCCAGCAGCGACGGCATCGGCAAAGTCTATATGGGGCGCGAAATCTCCCAGGTGATGGGGCACCAGGGAGCCCAATGGTTAGAGCGCCCCAGCCGCGAACTCGAAGAACGGCCTGATGCTGCAGTGGATGCGCTAGATTTGCAACCCACCGATATCGTCGCCGATATTGGCGCGGGGAGCGGCTATATGAGCTTTTTGATGGCGGGACAGGTGCCCCAGGGCAAGGTGCTCGCCGTGGATGTGCAGCCTGAGATGATCGAGCGGCTAGAGGCCAGCCGCGATCAGCAATCTATCCAAAACGTGAAAACGGTCCTGGGGGAGGTTGCTGATCCTCACCTGCCCCCAGAGAGCATTGATCTGGCACTGATGGTGGATGCCTACCACGAGTTTGAAGCGCCTCGGGAAATGATGAGCGCGATCGCAACTGCCCTCAAACCAGGTGGGCGCGTAGTCCTGGCCGAATACCGAGCCGAAAATCCACTGATTATGATCAAACGACACCACAAGATGTCTCAAAAGCAGGTCAAGACAGAAATGACCGCCGTTGGGCTACGGTGGCTCAAAACCGATGAGCGCTTACCTCAGCAGCATCTGATGTTTTTTGAGAAACCCAGGCTTAAAAGTTAAAAATTAAAGATGAAAAGGTAGAAATTTAAAGCCGTTGAGATGATTTTTGCGATGGATTCAGTTAAGCGCCCAACCGACCTGCGAGGGATGCCAAATGAGACAATAAGGCAGACAAAATTAGTAGGATAGAGGGCTATTTGGCTAAAATCGGCTGTTTGATGAAGATCTTATTAATTAGCTCCATGTTTTCCCTGAGATCACAGTGCCCTCCCCGTAAGATGTAGCAGAGTAGACGTGGACCTGGAGGGCATCCAGTGAACTGGAAAACAGGATTTATTTTGGTGTTCAGTGCTCTTGTGGTCGGACTCAATAGCTGCAAGCTAATGCCACAGGCGACTTTAGCGGATGAGCCCCGCGACTCTGCGACGGCCAAAAGACCGGCCCAAGGGGCCATCGCAAATCCAGCCAATACCTCGCGAGTCTCTGATCAAGCCCAGTCTTTTCAGATCAACCGAGATGAGCAAGGACGCGCTTTACAAGGGTATGACCCCGTCGCCTACTTTGACGACGGTCAGGCGATCCCAGGCGACGAAAAATACAGATTGTCTTGGCAAGACACAGACTGGCTCTTTGCCACGGCTGATAATCGAGATCACTTTGCCCAAGCTCCTGAACAATATGCCCCTAAGAATGGTGGATATTGCACATTTGGCGTCGTTTTAAGTAAGAAACTCGATGGCGATCCAGAAGTTTGGTCCATCATCAATGACCAGCTCTACATCTTTTTGAATGAAGAGGTCCGCGATAAATTCCTTAAAGACAAGTCAGGCAATCTGACGAAAGTGATCAAAAACTGGCCGCAGATTCAGGACAAATCGCCTGAAGAACTAGAGTAATGTGGTTGCTTAAGAAAGTTAGCCAAAAGCCCAAACTTCGACATCAGTTTTCACTCCTGGCTGTGATCACACTGCTGGTCACAGCGTCGCTAGCGCTGCTCGATTTCCGAGGCAAATCTAAAATCAATAACATCCTCGAAAAACAGCATGATTTATTATTAGTAAAAAATCAATTAAACGAGATTCAACAAGAGACTACTTTGGCTCGACTGGATGAATCTAAAATTTTCAGCTCAGGCAGATTTTCTTTGTACGAAGACTTCTCAGAGAGGATGCAAAATGTCCGAGCTAAATCAAGATATTTGATCGAAGAGTGCGAGGACAAAGAGATTTCTAAAACAGTAGAAATCATGCTCAAAACTTTAGACAGATATCAAAACTCTGTCGAAGAAACCATCGAAGTCCAGAACAGAATTGGATCGGGTGAGACCGAGGGTATCTTATTTGAGCTTCAAACTCTGAAATATGATATCCAGCATCATCTAGAGGAGGCCAATCAATCTGCTTTAATTTCTCAATTTACCCAGCTTCAGCTCTACGAAAAAGACTTTATCAATACGCTGGATATGGCGCTGGCTGAGAAATTAAAGCGCCAGATAGGTTCATTTAATCGCACTATCCAAAACAAGCCATTACCCTCAGATCTAAAGAGCCAGCTGGGCCCAAAACTCAATCACTACAGTGTCCTGGTGTCAGACTTGGCTAACAGTACGCTAGAGCTGCAGCTGATGCTTGCTCAAAACGAACTTCAGTATGAGCGCATCACCCCTCGGATCAACGAAAGTCAACTCAAGATCGATGGTTCCCTCGAGGTCATCGCTTCGGAGCTGATTCAACATCAGCAGGACTCTGTAATCCATCCCATTGTCGTTTTCAGCAGCGGCTTTGTGCTAATTTCCTTGTTCGCTTTCTTTCAAATGCGCAGCGCCCAAGAGCTGGCCACCCGTCTGCAAAAACTGGCGAGTCAAATGCGCGAATTTGCCGCTGGCAATTTTGCCAAAGCCGATGAGCTTTTGAGCAGCCCAGACGAAGTGGGCAAGGTGACCCAAACTTTCCTGTCAATGGCAGAACAAATTCAAGCGCAGATCACCACTATTCAGCAGGAGCGTGAAAAAGCTGAAGTCGCCAACCAGGCAAAATCTCAATTTTTAGCCAACATGAGTCATGAAATTCGTACCCCCATGAACGGGGTGATCGGCATGACCAGCCTGCTGCTTGAAACCGACCTCACCCTGGAACAGTACGACTGTGCAAAAACGATTCGCAATAGCGGAGAATTGCTATCCGCCATCATCAATGATGTGTTGGATTTTTCCAAAATCGAATCTGGTAAGATAAGCCTCGAATGCAAAGCCTTTGAGCTTAGAAACTGCATTGAAGAAGCCCTCAATGTCTTACTCCTTAAAGCAGCCGAAAAAAAATTAAATTTGCACTACATCATTCACGATGATGTGCCTACTTTCATCAAGGGAGATATCACAAAACTGCGGCAAATCTTCGTCAATTTAATGAGCAATGCCGTCAAGTTCACTGAGATTGGAGAAATTTTTTTGACGGTAGAGCTAAATGCCCTGGTTGAGCATGTAGCCGAGCTGAAATTCTCCATTGCAGATACTGGCATTGGGATTGCGAAAGAAGATTTATCAAAGCTATTTAAGGTCTTTTCACAGGCCGACGCCTCGACCACTCGGAAGTATGGCGGCACCGGTTTAGGGCTGGCCATTTGCAAACAGCTCACAGAGCTTATGGGGGGTCGCATCTGGGTAGACAGCCAGGTAGATCGTGGGTCAACCTTTTGCTTCACCATTCAAGCCCCCGTTGCAGAAACTTACCCCATACGCTATTTTTCAAAACCTATTCCCAACCTAAAAGATAAGCATGTCTTGATTGTGGATCATCAGGCCACCAGTCGCCGAATCCTTGAAAAGCGTTGCCGTAGCTGGGGCATGAATCCCCATGTGGCCACCTCAGGCGAGCAGGTTTTAAGCCGAATCCAGCGGGGGCAATATTTTGATCTCGCCATCATCGACATGCACATCCCAGACATCAATGGGATCAAGTTGGCTCAAAAGGTTTATCAGCTTACCACCCAACGTGATTTACCCCTGATCTTGATTAGCTCCGTCAATCCCCTCGAAAATATCGGGGAGCTGTTTGTTTCTGTCTTGAAAAAACCCGTTGAGCAGTCGATTTTATACGATGCGCTCGTCTCAGCTTGCTCAGGCGATTGGCAAGCCCCAGGGCAGGCCATGCACAAACCCACTGACCCGAAACCAGCGGTTCATAAACAGACGGTTCACAAACAATCCGAGATCGATAGCAATCTGGCGACCCAGTTTCCCCTCAAGGTTTTAGTGGCCGAAGATAACCTGGTCAATCAAAAGATTGCCCTCAAGGTGCTGTCCAAGTTTGGCTACACCGCCGACGTCGTCGCCAACGGCATAGAGACCCTCGAAGCGCTTAATCACCAAACCTATGACGTCATCTTTATGGATGTACAAATGCCCAAAATGGATGGCCTAGAGGCAACCCGCAAAATTATCAAGCGCTGGGGCAAACAGCGCCCTCGGATTATTGCCATGACCGCCAATGCCCTGAAACAAGACAAAGAAAATTGCCTGGCCAACGGCATGGATGGCTACATCAGCAAACCCTTTTCGATGGTCGATTTTCAGTCTGCCCTGGTCGAAGTTGGGCAAAAAGCTAAATTGCCCCCTTTAGAGGAAGCCAGCTAAGACTGCATCAAGTTTTAAATTGTGATCAGGATTAGGTGGGGGAGGTGGGGAGGTTCCCATTGTTGAATGGACAAGATGTTGACAAAACATTACTATGCGCAGCGTCCCCACTAAGCGCAGCGTCCCCACTAAGCACAGCGCCCCCACCAGCGCAGCATCCCCACCCCTCAAGGGCTCACAAAGTGGCACAATGTAGATTATCAAAGTGCACTGTTATAAGGAAAATCCAATGCTGAAACGACTGGCGGCACTGTTTTTGGTGGTGATCGCGCTAAGTTTGCAGGGCTGTGTCGCAGCAGGGGGCGGGCTCCAGAGTTTTGCAAACACCTACAACGGTTATCAGTTTTCATACCCCACTGGCTGGGTGCAGGTCAAAGTGAACGACGGGCCCGACGTGGTATTTCACGACATCATCAACCCCAGCGAGAACGTTAGTGTGGCCATCAGCCCGGTCGAAGACGGCACCACCTTGACAGATCTGGGCACGCCGACCGAAGTGGGTTACAAGCTGTCTAAAAGCATTACTGCACTGGCGGGTAGCGATCGCAACGTCGAACTCGTCAGCGCCCAAGCCTTTGACCTGGAGGAGGGCAAAACCTACTACATCCTAGAATATGTGGCTGACCTTCCATCTGGCGTGCGCCATAACCTGGCCAGCGCCATCGTGCGTCGCGGTCAGCTGTTTACCTTCAACGCCTCCGTCCCCGAAGCTCGTTGGCCCAAGGTCAAAGATCTCCTGAAGCAGTCCGTCGCCACCTTCTCGGTTTACTAGGCTACCAGCCTCCTCTCCGCGCCCCTCTCTAACCCACGGATAAGTCCGCTTTCTAGAGTTCTCGATGTCTAGACCACAGTTTGTTCTGGCCTCAGCCTCCATTGGACGACGACGATTGCTCACCAATGCTGGCATTCAACCCTTTGTGTGCCCCAGCAAATTTGACGAAAACCAAATCCAGCTGCCCGATCCGGCAGCACTGGTCAAAGCCCTCTCGCAAGGCAAGGCCGAAGCGGTCGCTCCCCAGTTTCAAAATGCAATTGTGCTGGGTTGTGATTCAGTCCTGGCCTTTAACGGTGTCATTTACGGTAAGCCCGAAACCCCTGAGGTGGCCATTCAGCGGTTGCGACAAATGCGAGGGCGCGTTGGTGAACTGTATACCGGCCATACCCTGATCGCTCCACAACAAGCCCGGACATTGGTGCGCGCCCAGGTGACCCGCATTTTCTTTGGTCAGATTTCCGAGCGTCAGATCGAAGCCTATGTCGCCACCGGCGAACCCATGAACTGCGCCGGGGCGTTTACCATCGACGGCAAAGGCAGCCTCTTCATCGAAAAACTCGAAGGCTGCCATACCAACGTAATTGGGCTCAGTATGCCGCTCTTGAGGGCGATGCTCGATGAGCTTGGCTATAACGTCACTGATTTTTGGTAAGCAGCCCTTACCCAACCCCTTCTCCCATGATAGGGATGTAGGGCGAGGGCTCACAGTCTGGGCGCAATCTCCCAGGGCCGATAGCCCGACCGAATGCAGCGAGTCAGGGCCTCATCGGCAGCCAGATCCGCCGCATCACTCAGGTCAATCACACAGGTAGCATAGCGCTCGGGCAATACACTGCGCCCACAGTACTCCATCGCCGTTGTGTTGGGCGCGGTTAACAAACTGTCATGGATATCGATAGTGCAATTAGCCACCTCCTCTGGGCGACGGGTGCGCTCACACACAGTCAGCGCCTCGGCAGCCCCAACCCCGGTGAGATCATTAATATCAACCACGCAGTTTCCTAGCTCCTCGGGGAAGCGTGCCGAGCTGCAGGCAGCCGTGGCCTCCGCCGTGGCAATCCCTTTATCTAGCAGCCCTGCAGTGCAATCAAAGAACCCATCATCCGTAGCAGAGCCAGGGGTTGCAGACAGCACCAAAACACTGGCGATAGAAGTCGTTAACGGGAACAAAGACCACCGACGTTGAAAATTAATCATGGCAACAAAAAATAAACTCACACTAAGAATGCTGAAGTGATCACTGTCAAACTTGAATCGTTCTTGAGTCGTTAAAGCCGCACCCTGAGGGTCCTCCGATACTGCGTAGTTAAATGTTTTAGAAAGGAAAAGGTATTTCCTTTCTAACCCTGATCTAATTTACAGTGAAGGGGTGATACCAAAATGATATGTGCGATTTAGAGGTTATTTAATATGCATCTGAGTGACATAACTCATCCCAACCAGTTGCATGGCCTTTCAATACATCAGTTAGAAGACGTTGCCCGGCAAATTCGAGAAAAACATCTTGAGACCGTTGCCACCAGCGGCGGGCACCTAGGCCCCGGCTTGGGGGTGGTAGAGCTAACCCTCGGACTTTATCAAACCCTCGATCTAGACCGTGACAAGGTCATTTGGGATGTCGGTCACCAGGCATATCCCCACAAATTACTGACCGGTCGCTACCACGATTTTCATACCCTACGTCAAAAAGATGGCGTCGCAGGGTATCTCAAACGCGGCGAAAACCCCTTTGATCATTTTGGGGCAGGTCATGCGTCAACCAGTATCTCAGCGGCCCTGGGGATGGCGATTGCCCGTGATTTACAGGGCGATGACTATAAAGTCGCCGCGATCATTGGCGATGGGGCCCTCACCGGAGGCATGGCCCTGGAGGCTATTAACCATGCCGGGCATTTACCCGATACCAATCTGGTAGTAGTCCTCAATGACAATGAAATGTCAATTTCCCCCAATGTGGGGGCGATTCCACGCTATCTCAATAAAATCCGGCTGAGTCCGCAGATGCAGTTTCTCTCAGACAATATCGAAGAGCAGATCAAACACCTGCCCTTTGTGGGTGACTCCATCTCCCCAGAGTTAAGCCGCGTCAAAGAAGGGATGAAGCGACTGGCAGTCTCTAAAGTCGGGGCCGTTTTTGAAGAACTGGGCTTTACTTATATGGGACCGGTGGATGGTCACAACCTGACGGAGCTAATCGCCACCTTTAAAGAAGCACACCACCATGGCGGGCCCGTGCTGGTCCACGTGGCGACGGTCAAGGGCAAAGGCTACGAAATTGCGGAGAAAGATCAGGTAGGCTATCACGCTCAGTCGCCGTTTAACCTGGCTACGGGCAAAAAGCTGCCCTCCTCTAAGCCCAAACCGCCTACCTACTCCAAGGTGTTTGCCGAAACCTTAATTGCCCTGGCCCAAGAAAGTCCCAAAATTGTCGGGATTACCGCCGCGATGGCGACGGGCACTGGCTTAGATAAGCTCCAGGCGAAACTGCCCAAACAGTACATCGACGTGGGGATTGCCGAGCAGCACGCGGTCACCCTAGCCGCAGGGTTAGCCTGCGAAGGAATGCGTCCGGTGGCGGCCATTTATTCCACCTTTTTACAACGGGCCTACGACCAGATCGTTCACGATGTTTGCATCCAAAAGCTGCCGGTATTTTTCTGTCTGGATCGGGCGGGCATTGTCGGGGCAGACGGCCCCACCCATCAGGGCATGTACGACATTGCCTACCTGCGGAGTATCCCCAATATGGTGGTAATGGCCCCCAAAGATGAGGCCGAGCTACAGCGGATGCTGGTGACCGGCATTCACCACAATGGCCCGATCTCAATGCGCTACCCCAGGGGCAGCGGCTATGGCGTACCGCTGATGGATGAAGGCTGGGAAGCCATTCCCATCGGTCAGGCAGAGATATTACGTCAGGGCGACGATGTACTGATGCTAGGGTACGGCTCGATGGTCTACCCCGCCCTGCAAACGGCAGAAATCCTCAGCGAACACGGCGTTGAGGCAACCGTGATCAACGCCCGGTTTGCAAAGCCCCTGGATACCAACCTGATTTTGCCGCTGGCGAAAACCATTGGTCGGGTGGTCACCCTGGAGGAAGGTTGCTTGATGGGCGGGTTTGGCTCTGCGATCGCAGAATCCATCCTCGACCACCAGGTCAATGCCCAGGTCCTGCGCCTCGGCGTTCCCGATCTCCTGGTCGATCACGCCACCGCTGATCAATCTAAGGCCTCCCTCGGTCTCACCCCACCCCAGATGGCCGATTCGATTTTGCAACGGTTTAAGCTGCTGGCGGCTGAGAAGCGGGAGTTGGCAGGATTGGGGTAGTGGGTGGAGATTAGTGGGTAGTGGGTTAATTCGGAAAGATTTTCCATTCCCGCGACCCAACTCCCAGTTCCCTCTACCCTATTACCGGCTACTCGCCCTGAGCCGAGTTCGCCCTGACTTTGCTGCCAACCGATTTGACGATCTCTTTGGCAGGGCATTTACGCCCCCCGGCAGTAACGTATAAATTGAAGCCCGCCGGGCAAACAGGTGCCTGTGCCAGCGGGGAAGTTGCCCTAATACCTTACCCAGGGATTTGAGGGGCGACTCTTGCAAAAGATTGCTCTGGTAAACGTCACCCAGCACCAGCCCCGCCCCGGCAAGTAACCCGGCGATGCCGCCGATAAAGAACCCCAAGGCAATGGGTACGAGCCAATCGGCTAACACCAGGGTCCGCAGCGCCAGGGCCAATAGGTTGATTAAAAACATCACGAGTGCCCCATAGAGCAGCAGTAAACCGCTATAGGCCAATCGATACTGCCGCTGAGCCTGATGCCGCTGCCGTCTTAGAGATTTGATCTGAGTGTCTTGTACTGAGGGATACTTGCGATCGCGACAGGCCCGCTTCAAAGCGTCCAATTCCTGAGCCAGCGATGCCTGCCGCAGCCAGACCCCGCCAACTAAGAGCGTCGATAGCAGGACCATTAGCACCGAGTTGAGAATCAGGAGAATCAGCTGGTTGGTTTGCTCAATACTCATGACGGGCCTCGATCAGGTTTTCAGTTCAAATGTACTAAATTCGAAGTAAGAATTCAAGCTTTCCGTCCTCGGAGGCCCATCCCCAGATATGTGTTTAGCACGAGTGACTGGCGTGGACGTTTGGGATGCTGCGCGGGGGTCCCTCCGAGTTCCCCCACACCCCCTGGGCAGGGCGAAACGCCGCCCTACGACCCCGCGTAAAAGGGTATCCTGCTGAGTTTGTTGGGGTAAGGGGATGCTGGCGATGGGGGTTTCATCTTTCTGGCTTTGGTTGGGATCACCAACGGTGTTTACTCCAGCGGAGGGCCAGAAAAATGAAAAAAGCAAGGTATCGCTCCATACTTTAGATTTCAAAGGTCTCAAGGATTTTCCTGGCGCTAGCTTTTCTGCAAGCGTGCTCGCAGGAGACTCGCGCTAAACTCATACATCCCCGGAGGAGAAGGTGGCTGGTAATGCGACAAATGGGCTGTATTTCGGGCAAAACTTTAGAAATGCTAACTAAAGCAGCAAAAAAATTTGTTGAGCGATTATTCTGGGCGTAGGGTTATCCATCACTCCCCAGCCCTCGTTCCCCCGTGAGTTCCGAATCGCCCTTCTCTGGAGATTTTATCAAGCAGTCCACCGAAGCCGTTGGTAGCTTCATTCGGTGGATTGCTGAGCTGATCACGTCTAAAAACTGGTTTACGCTGCTGATTTTGATTGCGATCGCAGGGCTGTTTTTGCTCAACCCCGGCAGCGGGTTTTTCTTTAAGTTTTTGGGGCCTGAGCCTGCGGATCTACCCGGCTGGTATAAAGGCGCATTTTGGGTCGCAGAAGCCGGACTGTTGGGGGGAGCGCTGCTGATTGCGGTGCAATCGATGCCCAAGACGGTGCCTGCTACCCAGGCAGATTTGGCCGAGCGGCGAGCGATCAAAGGGCTGCGCCCGTTTAACTTTGACGATGCAGAGATCTATGCCCAGCTGCAGCGGCAGCAAAATCTGCGGGAGTGCCTGGAGTCGATCACCAGCCCCAACTTTCGGTTTGGCACGCTGCATGGCGAGTCGGGCTGTGGCAAAACCTCGTTTTTGCAGGCTGGGGTGCTGCCCCAGATGTCTACGGGAGAGTCTAGTCATCGGGCAGTGTACATCCGCTTTAGCGATCAGGAGCCGATTCACACCATTGCCAATGCCCTGGCCGAGCAGTTAGAAATCCCGCCAGACTGGCTGCTGCCGGACAAAGTGCATCAGGGCGGGCTGCTGATGCTGTTGCACGAAGCCACAAAGGCGGTCGATCAGCCCCTGGTGCTGCTGTTTGATCAATTTGAACAATTTTTTGTCTACTACAAACGTCAAGAGCAGCGCGTCCCTTTCATCAATGCACTGGCCGCCTGGTACAAAAACCCCGATCTGCGTCAGGTCAAAATCGTCGTCTCGGTGCGCTCTGACCTGTGGTATCAGCTCGATGAACTCTATAAAGCCCTGGGCCACACCCTCGGCCCCAGGATATTTTTCGGCTGAATAAATTTAGCCCCAGTGAAGCCGCTCGGGTGTTAGAGGTGATTGCCAATACCGAGAACCTGGGCTTTGAGCGCAAGTTTATTGCCGAGCTGGCCGAGGAAGAACTGGCCGACCGAGAGGATGGCCTGATCTCGCCGGTGGATTTGCAGATCTTGTCGTGGATGATTGAGCGGCAGAGCGGCGAAGAACTGCGGGCATTTAATCGCAGCGCCTTTCAGAAATTTGGCGGCGTCGAGGGGCTGCTGACCCGCTTTTTAGAACGGACTTTAGAGGCCAGGGTAACCACCAGTCAGCGGCAGTCGGCGGTGAAAGTGCTGTTGGCCCTGACCGATCTCGACCGGCAGGTGCGGGCCGGGGTGCTGACGGTGTCTGTGCTAAAGGAGAAACTGAAGGGGTCGGCCAAACCAGAAGAGGTCAGCGAGGCGGTGAGCTGGCTAGCGCGGGGGGATGTGCGACTGATTACCCCGCAAGAGCAGGAACAGGCAGTTGGCTATGAGCTGGCCCATGAGCGGCTGATACCGGCGCTGATGCGGCAGGCAGGGAAGGAACTGTCAGCGGCGGATCAGGCCAATCGGCTGTTAGATCGTCGGGTGAATGAGTGGTTGGGGAATCAGTGTCAGAATCGGTATTTGTTTGGGCTGCGGGAACTGTGGTTGATTGATCGGCAGAAACCCTATTTGGTGTGGGGGGCAAAGCGAGAACAGAAAGAACGGCTGCTGCGGCTGAGTCGGCGGAGAGGGTATGGGTTGCTTGCCGCTTTGTGTCTGGCAGCACTCGTCTCCACCGGGTTTGGCAGTTGGCTAAAATTCACACCCAACGGGCAAATCTACCAAATCCAATGGCAGCTATCGTCGCTGTTAGCCGATGCCAGTGATGCCATGGTGGCCGATGCGGCGGTGGCCTTTGCGAAGCATGATCAATGGTCAAAGGCGTTTGCCATCACCCAGAAATATATCCAAAAGGATAAACCTTCGAAACCGAGGGATCAGGGCTTAGCTAAATTTGTCTCAGAGACGTCTGGGTTTCTCAACAAGGTTGACTGGTCAGACGGGCAAATCGCGCTTTTAGAAAAGTTAGAGACATTTGCAAATGACATTCAGTCCGACGGGTCTAAATCGGATGCGTTGCGCGCCATTGCCAATGCCTCTGTGGAGTTAAGCGACCCGGACAAGGCTGCTGAGGTCTTAGCCAACGCCCTCGCCGCCGCCCAAAACATTCAGGACGACGGGTCTAAATCGGATGCTTTGCGGACAATTGTCAATGAGGCTGTGGTTATCGATGATGAAAGTCTGGTGCAGAATTTGTTGAGGGAGGCCCTTCAGATCTCTCGAAAAGAGAAATCCTCTATGCCCATGGTTGAGATCTCTAATTTTCACGCTCAGCAATCTGATTGGGCCCAGGTACTGGATGCCCTTAGAACCTGCGAAAATAAAGAAAAAACAATCGCTCTCAGTCAAAATCTGACCATTTTGGCTGAGCACAACAATCCTGAACTGATTAAGGGAGCCGTGGTTTTAGAAAATGGCCCCAACGGGATCGAATATGAAGGGCAACCGGACAACTATACCTTCACTGCAACCATTCAAAGCCCTGACCAAGATTGTGAAAGACATGCCGACTGGTGGGAAGTGCTCACCCCTGACGGGATACTGATCAAACGCCAACTGGTTGACAAAGTTCACAAAACTGAGCGGCCTTTTTCGAGCACCATGCCATCAGTCAAGATTCAACCTGACCAAGCGGTGATTGTACGGGCTCACTTCAATGGCACCTATTTCTCTGGTCCAGATCCGCTGGTCGATGAACGATTTTTCAGTGGTCACAGGAAATCTGGCTACACCGACCAAGCCCTGCTCGGCAGCATCGCCGACGGTTTCAAGTCGGTGCGCCTCTCTGAGAATTTTGCTAAGGGGTTAGAAAACAAGGAGCCGTTGCCTGATCCAGAGGCTTGTGTAGATGAGTGATGAACGGTAGGGGCAATCCCTTGTGGTTGCCCTGGCGGGAAAACCCCGTTACCCATAGAAATCCATAAATTCGGTCATGCCCAAAACCCAAGGACGGTAGGGGCAATCCCTTGTGGTTGCCTTGGCGGGGAAATCCCACCGCCCAGGGAAATTTTGTGAACACCACACCACCTCCAGATTTCGATCGGATAATCGCACCAAATCCTGCAGGGTACCCACAAGGGGCACCCCTACAAAAATTCTCGTTGCATTTGACAATCCCTCCCTTGTGGTTAACCGATTAGCAAATCCGTCACCCATTCGAATCCGAATTGGGATGTAATTGATCCCTGTTCCACGTTTGCGGATTATTCAGAATATATTGCCGTAGGGTTTGTAATGCGGGGTTATCGCGGACAATATGTTCGTAATAATTCCGCTGCCACAGGCGTTTTTGAAACGGTTCCCATCCGTGGCGATGCACTCCTGCGATGTACAAACGGGTTGTGTTCGATTTGAACGCCCCGACGATGTTGCCTAACCCGACATCCTGCATAGGGATTACTCCCCCCGTATTTTGCAAGGTAATGATGCTGTGGAAATGATTGGGCATAACGACAAAGGCATCTAAATCGATTTGCGGAAATCTCTTGGGTAAGGCCGTCCAAGAGTCATGAACCATTTGACCAGCGTCGTTGAATTGCATTTGATTGGCGATGATGTCGCCCAGCAGACAGGCCCGATTTTGCAGGCAAATAGTCACAAAATAGTTACCTGGTGAGGCATAGTTGTAACCTTGCAGGCGGATTGAGCGACGATGATGCTTATCTGGGTCAAATTGTGCAGGCATTGGGTTCGGTACTATCGATACCTTGAGAGTTCCCCAGTCGAAATGGCTCGAAAATTTAACGAGATCGCACAAACCCCCAAATATTGATCGAGCAAGCGCGCTAAATCCTGCCGGGTAGCCACAAGGGGCACCCCTACCGAATGCCCGACCGATCGCATTCCCCAACCAACTCCCCCACCGTTTTCCCCAAGATTGGATGTCGCCAATCCGGCGCAATCTCACTCAACGGCACCAACACAAACGCCCGCTCATGGAATCGCGGATGCGGCAATGTCAGCTCCGGTGTCTCCATCGTGAAGTCCCCGTACAGCACCAAATCAATATCCAACAGCCGTGGCCCCCAGCGTTCTCGCCGCACCCGACCAAACTGCTGCTCTACTGCTAACAGCTGACGCATCAACGCCAGCGGCGGCATCGTCGTATGCAACAGGGCACAGCAGTTGCAATAGTCTGGCTGAGGGGGACCGACCGGCGCAGTTTTATAGAGGCGAGATCGCGCCACCACTGTAATATCCGGCAAGCCATCCAGGGTATCCAAAGCAGCAGTCAAGATCGCTTCAGAGTCGCCTAAGTTGCTGCCCAGTGCGATCGCGCAAACCGACTGCCCCGAAGGCGGCAATACCTCCCCTGCTCCCCTGCTCCCCTGCTCCCCTTCACTCATCACCGGGATACCTGCATCTCAACCCGCAACCCCTAAACGGACTTCCGCACTCGCTCAACCAGCTGCTCCGCCGTCAAAACCCCCTCGATGCGATCAACCGATTGACCATCCTTAAACAACACCAGCGTCGGCAGCGCATAGATGTGATACTTCGACGCCAGGTCCGGGTAGCGATCCGTGTCAATTTTGACAATTTTGACATCCCCTTTAAGCTGATTATTCGCCTGCTCTAAGATCTTTGCCATCATCTGGCAGGGGCCACACCAGGTGGCATAAAAATCCACCAAGAGCGGCTGCTGAGCGGTGCTGATCAACTCATCAAAGCTTTTGAACTGCTGTTTTGTAGCCATGGGTTCTCCTAAGTATCTAAAAGGATTAAATAAAGAATT
Organism: Cyanobacteria bacterium J06635_1; assembly: GCA_039820425.1. Taxonomy (GTDB): domain Bacteria; phylum Cyanobacteriota; class Cyanobacteriia; order Phormidesmidales; family Phormidesmidaceae; genus SIO4C1. The sequence continues at coordinate 15,886 of JBCBQD010000024.1, read as the reverse complement.
CAATATGAAAGCCGATACTGTATCCCCGCCTGGGAGGGGCAACGGGGTGGGTTGGTCTCCTTAAGGGTTAAGGACTAAGGCTGGGACAAATAAAAATCGCCATCCTATCCTAAAAACGCTTTCCCCTAATCAGCCAAATATTCTGGAATAACTTAAGGCTTTTGGGCTAGACCTATAATTTAACGAACGAGTTAATGAACGAGAAGGGCAGCCCCTTGAAAAACTCCACAGCGCTGTTACCACCGGCAACCAATGGAAGTTTTTGAGCCTCAAGGGAGTACCGCCTACATCGACCTGCAAGACTACTACATTGACCGGATAGAAGACATCATGGGCATTTTAGTCGGGCTGGTACAGCCCCCTGCCCAAGTCGCCATGACTTAATGCTTAGCCTTCTCACCTTCCTACCCTATAGCCCTATCGGACATGCGCCGAGGCGTAACGACAAGCTCAGGGCAAGCCTTCCCCATCTTCTTATCCTCCCCCATCTTCCCCTACTTCTCTTCTCCTCTACCCACTACCCACCACCCACTACCCGTTGCTCCGCCCCCCCCCAAGGTAATACAGTGATTGAGCATTCCACCGTTTAGAGAATTTGTTTGAGACATCATGACTGGAGCACTAAAAGATAAAGTTGCGATCGTCACCGGGGCTTCCCGAGGGATTGGTCGAGCCACCGCCCTCGCCCTCGCCACCGAGGGAGCCAGTGTGGTGGTCAATTACGCCCGCTCCAGCGCCGCCGCCGATGAAGTGGTCGCTCAGATCGCTGAAAATGGGGGGAGTGCGATCGCAGTTCAGGCTGATGTCTCTAAAGCCGACAATGTCGATGGACTGATCAAAGCAACAATGGATAAATTTGGCCGGGTCGATGTGCTGGTCAATAACGCCGGTATCACCCGCGATACACTGCTGCTGCGGATGAAACCCGAAGACTGGCAGGCGGTGATTGACCTGAACCTGACCGGCGTCTTTTTATGTACCCGAGCCGTGAGCAAAATTATGCTCAAGCAGCGCTCAGGCCGGATTATCAATATTTCGTCAGTGGCCGGGCTGATGGGCAACCCCGGTCAGGCCAACTACAGCGCCGCCAAGGCAGGCGTGATTGGTTTTACAAAAACCGTTGCAAAAGAACTCGCCTCGCGCAGTGTGACCGTGAATGCCGTGGCACCGGGCTTCATCGCCACGGATATGACCGGAGACTTGTCTAACACCGAGGAAATTCTCAAATTTATACCGCTGGGGCGCTACGGTCAGGTGGATGAGGTGGCTGGTTTAATTCGCTTTTTGGCCGCAGATCCGGCGGCAGCCTATATTACAGGGCAGGTGATGAATGTCGATGGTGGCATGGTGATGTAGGTAGCAAATCTATCACTAGGGAGGCAACCCAGTTGCTTTTGTTCACGGCGCTAAATATATCATCGTCGGCCCTATCGAGACACCTTCAGGCAGAACGGTTAACATCTTTACTGTCTGGATCATTGATACTGGAGAAGATGCACCTCGATTCATTACAGCTCGTCCTTATAAAAGCGACTAAAGAATAAGTATTATCGACCCTATGATCAAGGAACTCGACATCGTCACACTCACTCGCAATATTGAAGAATATGGACTGACCAGAGGCAGGCGCGGTGCGGTCGTACACTGCTATAACAATGGCCAAGGCTTTGAGGTCGAATTCGCGGATGACTCAGACGAAACCTCTAATGTGCTCACCTTAGAAAGAGCAGATATCCAGCTAGAACGGACTATCATCCAGGCACAGGTAATCGAACTGCTGAATTATTTACCCGAAGATTTGCTGGCAGAGGTTCGAGATTTTGCAGAGTTTCTACAACAAAAGCAATCGAAGAAAGTAGGCTAGCCATGGTGATTCTTAATCCTGCACGTACTCTTCGCCGCTAACCAGCGCCATCTCAGCCCGGACAAATTCGCGGCCCAGGTAGGCAGCGTGATCTAAGAAACTGATGGGACAGGGATTTTCCTTGTCCTCAAAAATTTTGATGCACAGCTCTTTAGCGGTGCGCCCAGTGTAGAGCGTGCTGTGCTGTCGCTCGACCTTACCGCGGGTGGGCAGAGGTTTGCCGGTGTCAGGGTCGCAGGCCAGCCCTTTCTCGTTGATGACGTTGGTGAAATGTTTGGCGCAGATCACCCCTTGATCACGGTCTAGGTAGATCAAAAAATAACCCTGGGGATCTAACTCTATAAAGCGTTTAGACAGCTGATTATCCAGCTCAGCTAGGGCTTGGGCATTAATTCGAATCTCAGCAGGGCTCGGGCTTGGACTCATCATTGTGAAAAGAACTGGAAAAGGTGCTAGTGGGTAGCGAACAAATTGTCAGGTCTCCTATTCTACCGTGCCCATAGGGTGTGAATGTCAATCCCCATAAATCTTTGGGTTTTGCCAAATCGAGGTCGCCAACCCCAGACATGATGCCTGGGAAACCCCTTTAGAAATCTGCAATCCCTCTGCTGCCAGCTGTTCTATTTGGTGAGGGACATAGGGCAGCAAATCACCTTTAGAATCCACCACACGATGAATAGGGTATTGAAACGAGGTTTCTTTCAGCGCTTTTTTGAGATAGAGTGGCAAAACCCGATAATAGCTGCGAGTAACGCCGATGCTGGTGATGATTTGCTGATAGGTTACGATTTTGCCAGTCGGGATACGCGCCACCAGTTGTAAAAAACGCTGATAGGGCTCTTCGGGGATTGGGGCAAACGCATTAGGTTCGCTTTGAACAGGGGTTTCTGAAATAACGTTGCCCCCAGCCAAAACAATCCCGAGAATGCCGCGCTTTTGCTCAATTTGTTTGAGTGAGGGCACCCACGGCTTAACGCGCTGACAGGGTTCGCAGTAAAACGTCAGACGTACAGTTACGCCGCCATTAAATATCAGCTTTGCACCGGGGGCAACAGCCTCAGCCTTGAGGCCAGCCACCACAATGTTTTCTCGTAGGACACCGGGCGCGATCGCAAACTCATCTAAATTCTCCTGGCGCACCACCAGCAACTGGCGCGGACTCATGGGGTTGGCATTCACATCCTCCTGAATACCGTTGCCAGCAATTAGGTTGAGTGTCTCCACCGGCTGCATCGGTTGCCCGGTCCCACGTTTGACGAAAAGTTGACGCACGACGCCGGTCGGCATGGCTATTTCCTGCAAGCGTTCCCTAACAATCCTAGTGCTTTGTCAAAGCTAAATTTTTGGGCAAGACCGACGCGGAGAGGGGGTGACACAGTGACTTCATTCATGAGCGATCTCCGCGTCCTCCCCTCTCCGCGTCCTTACTAGCCGAAATTTTAAGCTTGACGCTGCACTAGGATGACGCATTGTCTTGCTTTAAGGGCAGATCAGCATTGATTAGCTCAATATCTCGCTGCTCAGCCCGGTTGATGCGGTCAATATAATCGGTCAAAATCTGTTGCAGCGCCGGGTCGTAAAATCGATGCAAGCTGTAGTTGGGCGTCGCTGGGAAGCCTCTGCGTTTTTTGTGTCGCCCCCCGGCCCCTGGGTCAAAAATCTGGATACCGTTTTGGATCGCCCACTCAATCGGTTCGTAATAGCAGGCATTAAAGTGCAGGTGGTTAAAGTCTTCGAATGCACCCCAATATCGGCCATAGAGGCGATCGCCCTTAGTCAAACAAAACGACATACCCACCGGGTCAACGTCATTCTCAAGGTAGGCAGCAAACACGACGGTGCGATCGCAATACCCAGGATGGAGCTGCTGAAAAAACTTGCGGGTCAGATATTTACTGCCCCACCAGCCAAACTTGTCACAGGTATCGCTATAAAAGTCATAGACCTTGGAGCACAGCGATTGAGACAAGCCCTCACCTGTATGCACTTCAAAACGTAGCCCTGCCTTATCGACCGATTTGCGTTCTCGCTTAATATTGCGGCGCTGGTTGGCGTTAAATTGCCCCAGATAGTCGTTAAAAGTTTCGTAGCCTCGATTTTGCCAAACGTAGCTGTGGTGTAGCCAAGTATGAAACCCCAACTGCTCTAGCTGGGCGCGCCAATCAGGATCAACGTAGAGGAAGTTACACCCCGAAATCTTATTTTGCAAACAAAAATCATCAATGGCGCTGACCATTAGTGCCGTTAGGGCAGCTTCGTCTTCGCCGTCAGCGATCAAAAAACGATAGCCTTCGGCGGGGGTAAACGGGGCCATCCCCAGCAGCTTTGGGTAATACTGGACCCCCAGTCGCTCAGCTAGCTCAGCCCACTGGTGGTCAAATACAAACTCACCGTAGCTATGGCCCTTAAGGTAAAGCGGGGCTGCTGCGATCAAGGTGCGATCTCGCCAGATGGTCAGATGGTTGGGTAACCAACCTGCCTTGGCTACGGCGCTACCCGAGCGTTCCATATTGTGGAGCCACGCCCACTCCAAAAATGGCGTTTTAAAGGCTTTTGCGATCGCATCCCACTCAACCTGGGGCAACTCATTTAGTCGATTGACCCAGCGCACAGAAATCTGGGATTTAGTACATTGGGATTTCAAATCTGGCACCATCTTCGAGAACCACGAGTCGCCTAACTCAGAACTCAAAATCTAAAGACCCAAAACTGCTTATCTCTTAAGGTAGTGTAACTTCACTCTCACTGTTGTGTCGCCGATAGCGCAAAAACACCTCATCCCCCCGTCGATCAACTGACAACAGCCGTAGTCGAGGGGCCTGGGCCGCCAAAAAACCCGGACCATCTATGGGGGTAGGGGCGGTTTTACCGCCCAAGAGAAGGGGACACACGGTCAGGTAAAGCTCGTCGATAGCATTCACCGCTAACAGGCTCGCCATCAGCTCACCGCCGCCCATCGCCAGCAGTCGGGCAATACCAAGCTGTTTGAGTTGAGCTAAAATCGCTCGCCAGTCAAACCTCTCCTGGGGGCAATCCTCAGGGGTTGGAGCCACCAATATCCGCTCAAACTGGTCTCCCCCTTGCCAAGGGTCGGCCCCGGTCTGGGTCGTCAACAACCAGCGGGGAACCGGTTGCGAAAAAAAGCGCCAGCCCGGATCTAACTCGCCCGACGCAGAGCACACAACTTGGATGGGCTGCGCCGACTGGCCACGCTGCCGCCGCTGCTGTTGCAGGGTGAGATCGCGCACCGATAGCGTGGTCCCATAGGCCCGCAAAGTCCCCGCCCCAAAGAGCGTTGCATCGGCCTGTGCCACGCACGTCTCTAAGTGTCGTCGATCGGCCTCTGACCCAAAGCGAGCAGCACTGCGATAGACGTCGCCAATTTTGCCATCCGCACTCATTGCCATCACCGCAGCTACTCTAGGCCGGTCAAATTTCTCGTGAGTTAGAGCAGACGAATCAGATTCTTGCGCCATAATGGATTGGAGCTTATTGGACGGGGCATCTATTGACTAAACCGCATCCAGCTTAAAACCCTAAATTTTCCATAACCCACAATACGGCTCATACTAAAACTCTGGATGGGGTCAACCGGTCAGTCTGCTCACCCAAATCTTCATCTATGTGAGCCAGCATTCAACTTTTAGTGCGTAGTCCTGCGGAGGGGTTTATCCCCTCGATAGACTAACGAGGTAGCAGTCGGCTTGTAGGTCGGTTTATCTACCAAATTCTAGAGCTTTCCCCTTTGGAATTGAACCCCATTTCAGTGTTTCCTATATTGATTTAATTTTTATACTCAGCGTATCCGTCGTCTCTCAGCGACTTTTATGGTCAAGCGTCCCAGTTCGTTCCGCCGCCTTCTCATCTTTCGCATCCTGCTGCTGAGCGTCCCGATTTTGCTGATCGGGCAGGCGATGACGTTGCGAAAAGCCCGAACCAGCCTCCTGGAGACAGCCCGTCAAAATTTGGCGAGTAGCGCTTTCCGTAAAGCTGATGAACTCAATCAAGAAGTCAAAACGGCCCAGAGCGATTTGCAACTGCTGGCGCAAAATTCGGCCTTAACCACGGGTAGTCTCACCGACATCGAAACCGCCCTTGATCAGTTCGCCCAACTCGTTCCCTACGAAGTCAACTGCTTTGAACTGAGAGATCCCCAAGGGGCGATCGCCCTGAGCACCTGCGGACAGTCGCTTTTAGACGAGACCCAATCACTGCCGTGGCTAAGGCAAAACGCATTACCTCACTCCACCTTCTCCCTGGTGTCTTTGCAAGCTGCTCGACGGTCTATGGCCACCGCAGTCGATCCCAGAGCGGTGTCCCTGATTAATTTGGTGATTGCAACCCCAACCTACGCCCCCAGCAACCAACTGAGATATACCCTGACCGCCCGGGTTGGGTTTTCCCAGGTAGAAGATACCAATCCTCGATCGCTTGTGGGCAACACTGTTGTTATTGACAGTCAAGGCACGATTGTCGTGCATCCTGATCCCGAGGTCATTGGCAAATCCATTGATAGCGTCCCTGCCGCCGATCGACTCAACAGTATTATCACCAGTGTGAGGACAGGCAACCAGGGAACCTTGCACTTGTTCAATTTTCAGAAAACCGGAGATGAATGGTTGGCAGGCTATAAGGGCACTCAACTGCCCGTTGCCCCCAACCAAGAAAAAACCTGGACAGTCCTGGCCGTGACCCCTCTTCCTAAAGCAATTTTTGCCCTCAAAGAGATTCGTCGTATCCTGGCGCTGTTGACCCTGGGTTTGCTATTTGCCAACGTACTGCTCGCCTTGTATGTAGCCCGTAGCCTCTCTTTGCCAGTTGAGCAATTGATCCGCTACTCACAGCAGGTCCAAGACTTATCACAACTTAAACCCGCCCCTCGCAACTCCAGCATCTGGGAGCTTGACTACCTCGGTCAGGTTTTAGAGCGGATGCTCCGACGATTAGAAGCCGGTGCCACCGAGCTCAGGCAAGCCTGGGAAGATGCCCAACTGGCTAATCAGCTAAAAAATGAGTTTTTGGCCAATACTTCCCACGAGCTACGCACCCCCCTCAATGCCATCATTGGCTGCATCCGTCTGGTGCGTGATGACTGCTGCGACGACCGCACCGAAGAACTGGAGTTTCTCGAACGCGCCGACAATGCGGCAATTCATTTGCTCAAGATCATCAACGACATTCTCGACATCGCTAAAATCGAGTCGGGCACTGTCGTCCTTGCCCTGGAGCCCGTTGATCTGCGCCGCATACTGCAAGAAGTGATGGATATGCAAACACTGCAAATTCAGCAAAATGGGCTGACCTTGGTGCGCCCTGATCTGCAAGCCCCCTTAATGGTCAAAGCAGATGCCAGTAAGCTCAAGCAGGTACTGCTAAATGTGCTATACAACGCTGTGAAATTTACCCCCCAAGGGAGCATCACCATCACTGCGGACAAAGAAGAGCCTCCTGCGGAGGACGCAGCCACAGAGACTGGCAGTCAAGCCTCTGCCGACCTGGTAGACCCACCAGCGCCCACCGATCTGGATGTCCCCTTGCCCCGCATTCGGATCACCATCCAAGATACTGGCATTGGCATTGATCCGAGCCAGCAGCAAAAGCTATTTCGTCCCTTTGCGATGGTCGATGGCTCCCATACCCGCTCCTATGAGGGCACTGGCCTGGGTCTTGCCATTTCTAAGAACTTCATGAAACTGATGGGGGGGACCATTAGTCTCTACAGCGCTGGCGAAGATCAGGGCACCACCGTGACGGTACTACTCCCCTTGCTGCCTCAAAGCAGCGCTGATGAAGAGGTCACCCCCCTCACAGTTGAGGCTGCAACGATTAGCGAGTCAGCTGTCCCCCAAAACACCCCCCCTGATACCAAAGCAGAGGCCTTAGTGGGGCAATCTGACCTATCTTGAGCCACCGATACAATTTCTCGATGACTGTCAAGTTTGGTGATTTTTTAGAATCTGGTGATTATCTAAAGCAGCGCGAATCTGCTGGACCTTCTGCTGGTAAACATCTTGGGTTAAGACGGGCACTGAGTTTTTGGTTTGAACCGGTCGCGCTAAGGTCAGCCAAGAGCGACAGCCACCATACTGGGGTAACCATGTCAGCTCAACCGGGTCAGACAATCGATAAACCCTGAGCAGCAATACGTAGAGGGGTTGGCCAGTTTTCCAACGCAACCGCTCGGTGACAAATGTTGGATTCCAGATGTGAAACGCCAATAGGTCATTCATCTGCTGCCCTAAATCACCTGGAGCGACCTGGCCCAGCTGTAAGACATCTGTGATGTTGGCCCAGGCATTTAAGGAGACGGTTTGGGGATGCCATCCAGGCTCTACAGGCTCTACCCGATGGGCATAGTCAGCTTTGAGCAGGTGCTTTTTTTGATGCTCATAGGTGGGGTATAGCAAGACATGCTGGGTAGCTACACTAAATCGCCCCCCCTGCTCTCGAATGCCGCCCTTGCGCAGCAACAGGATGGTCTCACCTTGAGCCAAAGCATTAACGGCCACTGACCATTCTTTTAGGGCAGTTTGAAGCTGTGACATCGAATTATTTGATTAGCTGCCTTGATCCTAGGCCAAATTGAGCCAGTAGAACACTAAGGCTCACGCCCCCCAAGAGACTTCCCAGCGCGTAGTGGGGAAAGTCCCACCAGGCAAAGTGGGTACCCAGGAGTAATCGCCACAGCACATTGGCCTTCCAACTGGCTGGGAATGGGATGAGTTGGGAGCATTCAATGAAGGAAGTGATCACAAAGACTGCGATCGCAACGCCTGTAACCCGCTGCTTAGGCCAGAAAAACCCGATTAACCAAATCCAAAAGATTTCGTAAATAATGTCGCCGCCATAATCACGAACCCAAACCGCCCCCCAACCCTGGTAAGTTTTACTGCCCAGGCCCAAGGCCACCATGAGTGCTAGCACAAAGGCATTGATTAAACGATATCTAAACAGTGGGCGCATGGTTTCCAATCAGCCAACATCAGCAGTTTCAGAAAACTACCCAGTTAAGAGCCATGATTCCTAAGGCTTTATGAGATTCTTGGAAAGGTGAGGTAGTGAGATGGTGAGATGGTGAAATTAGTTAAAAGTTAAAGATTAAAAGGTTAAGGGTTAAAGATTCTCAAAGAGCGAAGTGCATTCACCAGCGCAGCGCACTCACCAAAAGCTTAAGCTTCCACAGTAATTTGATCTAGCCTAACTGCGGCTGCGTGGGGTTTCAGGAAAGGTTCAGGAGACACCATCTTAAAGGGTCGCGACCAGCCCCCGGTCACCCCAATAAAGCCTGCGGCATGGGCGGCCATCACGCGATCAGCCGCGGAGTCACCAATCACCAAGACCGCGGCTGGGTCTACCTGCATAGACCGACAGGCCTGGGCCAAAAAATGAGCATGGGTTTTACTAGGGCATGCCTCACAAACCCCCTGAAGACAGCTAAAGTAGCGGTTGAGCTGATGGGTTTCAACCCACGACTCGACATTGGCCTGGGTATCTGATGAAAGCAGCCCTATCCTAATATGGGCTGCTTGCAGTCGAGATAACAGGTCGAGTGTCCCAGGCACCAACGGCGTCAAGGGAGCCTTGGGCGGCAGTTTTTGCTCAGCATCCAAAAATGCCCCCTCAACCATCGCCAGTGACTCCAGCCACCCTCGCCCCGTAGCAGCCACATGGGCTGCGATCGCAATGATATTGTCAGCACGGCTGGCCACCGCCAATAGGCCAGTCGGGTCTAAACTCTGCCTCAACCCAAAACTGTCCAGGACAGCGGTCTCAATACCGGGGATAGAGCTAGCTAGCTGATCAGTCCTGAGCCGACCCAGTAGACTCAAAAAAGAATCAACCTGGGCTAGAGTGCCATCTTTATCAAAGATGACCGCCTGAATGCCGACAAACTCAACCCCGTTGCAGTAAATTTTGACAGCCAAATTTGAAGAACCGTCCGGCCTGTCCTGGTTAGTCCTAGTCAACCGCGGCCATGGCTTCTTCGGGCTCGTAGTCGCTGGCAGACTCGACAGCCGTCGCCTCTTCCCCAACATTTAGGGCCTCAGCTTCGGCTTTCAAAAGCTGCTGACGATAGCGCTCAGCCATTTCCTCGGCTTTCTCAAAGACCAGATCTGGGTTCTTAACCATGTCGCCAGGCTCAGGCTCAAGCTGCTTAGTCGAGAGCGAAATCCGTCCCCGCTCAGCATCGAGATCGATAATCATGACCTTGATCTCGTCATTTACGTTAAAGACGGAGTTAGGCGCATCGATGTGATCGTGGGATATCTCTGAGATGTGCAGCAAACCGCTCACACCACCAATATCGATAAAAGCACCGTAAGGTTTGAGACCCCGGACTGTACCAATCACAACTTCGCCCACCTGCAAGCCATTCATCTTACGCTCAACCAGGGCACGACGATGGCTCAAGACCAGGCGATTACGTTCCTCATCGACTTCTAAAAACTTGAGCGGCAGGGCTTCGCCCACTAAATCTTCCTTAGGCTTCCGAGTGCTGATGTGAGACCCCGGAATAAACCCGCGCAGCCCCTCAATACGCACTAGGGCACCGCCTCGGTTCGTCGCAAATACATCAGAACGGACAGTGGCATCCTCTGTCTGCAGCTGACGCACCCGCTCCCAAGCCCGCATGTATTCAATACGACGAATCGATAGAGTCAGCTGACCATCTTCGTTTTCATCAGTCAGGATAAAGAACTCACGAGTTTCATTGGACTGCAATACCTCATCGGAGCTTTCTACCCGATTGATTGACATCTCTTGAATAGGCAAAAACGCCGCCGTTTTAGCACCAATGTCAATCAATGCGCCCCTAGGCTCGATGCTGAATACAGTCCCCGCTACAATATCACCTGGGCTAAAGTGATAATCATACGTATCTAAAAGAGCTTCAAAATCTTCATGAGTAAAACCAATATCGGTTTCTTTTGTATCCTGATTGGTCATGCTAGATGTTTCCTACTGTTTTCTCCATAATCGAATAACCGTATTGTGCTGCCAAATTGGGCCATACCCAACTGGGCCGCTCACACAAGTACCGCCACCACCTCATCCCCAAATTCTATCTCAGACAGACTTGAACGATTGCCTGCTGAGAGCAATTTGTCACAGACTATTTATATTAGGCGAATTCAGAACACTTGTCACCACTATCTTGATTTAACTGGCACAGGGGTATCTGAAGGCTCTTCACCCGTGCGATAGCGAGAGATCCCAGCTGAGCTAGCAGGCTGCTCAAAATCAGGCTGTTCAAAATCAGGAGGCTGTTCAAAATCACTAAGGGCTTCAGCAAAATCCCGAATGCCTCTAAATTGTCGATAGACCGACGCAAAGCGCACATAGGCCACCTCGCTCAGCGCCTTGAGCCTGGACAGTACAAGTTCACCAATTTCTTCGCTGGCGACTTCGCGGATAGCTCTTTGTTGGAGTTCTGCCTCAATGTCCTCAACCAGAGCTTCTAGTTGCAAGAATGCAACGCCCGTTTTTTCACAGGCTCGGACCACACCTCTCAAAAGCTTTGAACGATCAAAGGACTCACGATCACCGTTGCGCTTGATAATCGTGATTGGCACATATTCAATACGTTCATAAGTCGTAAACCGACGATTGCAGTCTAAACATTCCCGACGTCTGCGAATACTCCGACCGCTTTCAGCGGAGCGAGATTCTAAGACACGATTGTTGGGATGTTGGCAGAAGGGACACTGCATAGCTAACTGCCTCCGAGGGCCGTATTTCGTATTCTATTAAGAACAAAATAGAGGCTGACCTCCATTGTGGCAAACTAACTTGCCAAAAGCCAAGCCCCTATCTTTCAATTTAGCCAAACTAAAGGGTTTGAGTTACGCCCGCACCCAGTAGCTTGAGAACACGAAAAATTAGTCCTTCGTGATTTTAGGCGGTTCACGAAATGCGATCGCAAAGAACAAGGTCCCAATCACACACGCAAAAATCAGAATGTAAGCAACACTTTCCATGATGAGCTCCTATGTAGGTCGAAAGTCAGGTCCGGGCAGTCACTTCTATTTTAATAGATTGACCTAAGACGAAAACCCAGCAAGCACAGGGATTAACCATGCACCGCTGGGTCTAGCGCGCGGATTATGAAAAATCCAGGGCGTTATACGTTACTGGTTTCTCGCTGCTGGGTAGACTTGTCGCCTACCTTAGCAAAGAAGCCCCACTCCACCTGCTCGGGGGAGAGATCGGGGTCAACCCCAGCAAATACGTCGCGGTACAATGTCCGAGCTCCGTGCCAGATGTGGCCGAAGAAGAACAGTAGCGCGAAGACTGCATGGCCGTAGGTAAACCAACCCCTTGGGCTCGTGCGGAATACCCCGTCAGAGTCAAGGGTTTCACGGTCAAAGGTGAACGGCTCACCTAGCTGGGCCTTACGGGCATACAGCTTAAGCTCAGCCGGGTCAGTGACGGTCTTACCGTTGAGCTCACCGCCGTAAAAAGTGGCGGTCACACCGGTCTGCTCAAAGCTGTACTTTGACTCTGCCCGACGGAAAGGAATGTCAGCCCGAACGACGCCATCAGCGTCGGTCAAGAGAACTGGGAAGGTCTCAAAGAAGTTGGGAAGACGACGCACCTCTAAGACACGCCCCTCGCCGTCCTTGAAGACAGGATGCCCCAACCAGCTGACGGCGATGCCATCTCCGCTTACCATGGGCCCGACGCGGAATAACCCCCCCTTAGCAGGGCTGTTGCCCACATAGTCATAAAAGGCCAACTTCTCGGGAATCTTGCTATAGGCTTCTTCCTGGCTGAGACCAGCGGCGACGTCCGCTTGGACCCGACGTTCGATCTCTTGCTGGAAATAATTACCATCCCACTGGTAGCGAGTTGGACCAAACAGCTCAATAGGGGTGGTGGCACTGCCGTACCACATAGTGCCCGCCACAATAAAAGCAGCGAAGAAAACCGCAGCAATACTGCTGGAGAGCACTGTCTCAATATTCCCCATCCGCAATGCCTTATACAGACGCTGGGGCGGTCGCACCGTCAAGTGAAACAAGCCAGCAATAATGCCCACAACACCCGCTGCAATGTGGTGAGCAACCACACCCCCTGGGTTAAATGGGTTAAAGCCCGCTGGTCCCCACTCCGGTGCCACGGCTTGAATATGCCCCGTGACCCCGTAGGGATCAGACACCCACATCCCTGGCCCCCAAAGGCCAGTCAGGTGGAAGGCTCCAAAGCCAAAACAAAGTAGCCCAGACAGAAATAAATGAATTCCAAACATCTTGGGCAGGTCTAGCGCAGATTCGCCCGTACGGGGATCTCTAAATAGCTCTAGATCCCAAAAGACCCAGTGCCAAACAGCTGCCAAAAATAGCAGACCAGATAGCACGATGTGGGCAATCGCAACACCTTCAAATGACCAGAAGCCCGGATTAACGCCGGTTTCTCCGGTCACACTCCAGCCACCCCAAGAGCCTGTTACGCCAAGGCGGGCCATAAAGGGCAATACAAACATGCCCTGACGCCACATCGGGTTCAGGACAGGGTCGCTCGGATCAAAAGTGGCTAGCTCAAACAAGGCCATCGAGCCCGCCCAGCCTGCCACGAGCGCAGTGTGCATGAGGTGTACACTAATTAGCCGTCCCGGATCGTTCAGTACGACCGTATGTACTCGGTACCAGGGTAGTCCCATTGACTACGCTCCTCCTCCTAGGTTTCAAAAAAAGTTAGCCGCAAATCAAGAGTGCCAATACCTATTAGGCTACCAGATTTAAGAATCTCCAAGGCATCTAAACCCAAGAAATATGAGTAAGCGTCCATCACCCAAAAGGGCGGACTCCGAACGACTGGCAATGCCTAACCGATAACAATGACAAGTTAGAAAAATGAAAACGTATAAAGAAGTGTAACTAGACTGCCTGATTCAATGCAAGCTAGGCTAGAGACAATGGACCAGTTCAATTAGCCCAGGTCATTAGATTCTTTAGGATTAGAGGTAGTCGATGGCAACTATTAAGTTTGTTAAAGAAGAACAAGAGATTGTTGCAGCTGACGGGGCCAACCTTCGCTTTAAGGCGATTGAAAATGGGATCGACTTGTACACCTTTATGGGTAAAATGACGAACTGCGGCGGATACGGCCAGTGCGGCACCTGTGTGGTTGAGATCGCCGAGGGGATGCACAATTTATCCCCCCGCACCAAAGTCGAGGAGCGCAAGCTTAAAAAGCGCCCTGACAACTGCCGTTTAGCCTGCCAGGCTATTGTCAATGGTCCGGTCAGTGTGATCACCAAACCTGACAAAAAAGGCAAAGCCCCAAAATCGGCCTCCGCGAAGTCTGTCCCCCCGAAACCCATTCCAGCAGACGAGTCCTCTAAAGCAGAAACTAACCCCGAAGCCTTGGAGCAATCGTCCTAACTTCGCACCCCTAAGGGGATCGCCTGAATATAAGCCCCCCGACTGAGAAAGGGGAAAGGGGAAAGGCGAAGGGGGTTGGCTTATTTGATTGCAAGCGCCTAAAGGGAATTTAATCGCAGCCAATAATCGCAGTCAAAGACAGTGATATGCTAGGTGTCGGTATTGCTGTTGAGAGCTGAGAGGCTGGGTCTCATGGAAGTTAATAATCTGGGGTTTGTCGCCAGTATTCTGTTCGTTTTTGTGCCGACGGTGTTTCTGCTGATTTTGTACATTCAGACCAACAGTAAAAGCACTGGCACGTAGGTCAAGCTTGGTTAAAGGGGCGCAAGTTTTGCGCCCTCAGTTTTGTGACGCCCTGATTTTTGAATTTAGAAAATTACGAATTAGACCGCCCGAGTCGCCGTTGCCACTCAGCATCTAGTTGATCCCGCTGGCTATGCTCTTGATCGAGCAAGTCTGTTTCTGTGGAATAGACTGCATCGGATTTGTCGAGCACCGTTTCAGACGTATACTGCTTGGCATATTGGAGCTTACGCTGTACCAGCTCACCTCCCTCAGCTAAGGCGAGAGCACGCTGCTGTCTTTGACCGTTGCGGACCACGATGGCTTGGTTTTGACGCTGTAGCCAAAAATACCGCACCAGGGGAATGCCTAGAAACGCAGCTCCATAGCCCCATAAAAACCAATAGATCGCCTGAATTAGACCAATAAAGCTGTTAATTTGCGGTCCCAGATTGGTTACCTGAGCCAGGGTGTCGGGGTTTTGTAGCTGAATGCCCAGGAATATGGCAGCAATAAAATTGACACTGCCCAGCCCAATCGACAACATCACTTGGTCTGACGTAGCAGCAGTAAAGCGTCGCCGTAACTCTTGTAAAAAGTCATTGACCGGCACTCGTTTTTGGTCCGCAGCGCTGACCTGCAACTCAGGAAAGTGGTAAACCATATCTCCCTCGGGGCTTACTTTGGGCTGACCATTGAATCGAGACAGCACGGGTAGCATGTAGTCTTCGTATTCAACTGACCAGCCCTTACCCAGATCATCTAGATAGGGAGTAATTTGCTCAGCAGTGACGGCCCCTCGATGGTTACGGATCACGGTTGCGATCGCACCCCAGCGACGCTCCTCGAGATCGGCATTGGGGTCACCATCCCCAAACAAAAATGAAAAAATCGCCTCTAAGAAGCCAAGTTCCCCGCGCTGGCGTGGCTGCGATCGCGGCTGTCTAGACCCTGAATGACGCCCCCCTCGATTGCGTCTGAGATCAAAGTCAAACCAATAGAAAAACAAATAAGGATTAAACCCAATCCGTGGCCCCGAATTGCCATAGTCGCGCCGGTCGTTGCCCTGGGACTGCTGAGCTGCTATCTGCAGGATCACAATGGCAGCAATCACAATCACGATCGACACCATCAACACCACGCCAAACGAAATCCGAATCAGGTAAAACAAAACCTGCCAGACTTGCTCCCAAGCCGCTTTAAGGCGCAGCTGCCAGTATTTATTGCGCAAGATAGCGCGAAAATTTTTGGGAAATTCGTAAGCAATGTCACCGGTCTCAGCCACCTGCATATGGGCCTGGGTATCCGCAGCCAGCGCCAATAACCCCTGCTGTGCCTGAGCCAAATCCAAGCC
>JBCBQD010000023.1:0-36330 GCA_039820425.1 Cyanobacteria bacterium J06635_1 | reverse complement strand
CCCCTCCCCCTCTCCCCTTCTCCCCCTCTCCCCCTTCCCCAATGTCCACCAGCGTCTTTGACATCTTCAAAATTGGCATCGGTCCCTCCAGCTCTCACACCGTGGGTCCGATGAAGGCCGCGCGATGGTTTGCCCACGGCTTAGCAATAGAAAACCTGCTGCCCCAGGTTAAACGCATTCAGATTGATCTACACGGTTCACTCGGGGCGACAGGGCGAGGTCACGGCAGTGATCGAGCCGTTCTCTTGGGTTTAGAAGGCGATGCCCCCGAATCAGTGAATCCTGATCTGGTAGAAGGACATTTGCAGCGAATTCGGCTAACTCGCTCGCTGTGGGTGTTGAGACAGCATGCGATCTCATTTAACGACAAAACCGATCTGCACTTTCACTGGCAGCCACTGCCCTTTCATCCCAATGGGATGGTATTCACTGCTTTGGATGAGGGGGGAAAGCGTCTCAAACAGCGCACCTACTACTCGGTGGGGGGTGGATTTGTGGTGGATGAGACGGCGGTCAAGACGGAGCGGTTGCGGTTGCACAATACTTCTGTTCCCTATCCCTTCAAAAACTGTGAGGATGTGTTGGCCTTTTGTCAGCGCGATCGCATCTCTATCAGTCAGCTCATGCTTGAGAATGAGAAAGTGTGGCGATCGGAATCAGAGATTCGCGCAGGCCTGCTGCAGCTGTGGGCGGTTATGCAAGCCTGCGTAGAACGAGGGTGTCGTACAGAGGGGATTTTGCCCGGTGGTTTAAGAGTTAAGCGTCGAGCCGCAGCGCTCTATCGGTCGCTCAGCCACCGCCCTAAATCTGCGCTGAGTGACCCCCTGTCTATTTTGGACTGGGTAAATCTGTATGCGATCGCAGTCAATGAGGAAAACGCCGCCGGGGGGCGGATGGTGACAGCACCCACCAATGGGGCAGCGGGCATTATTCCAGCGGTGCTGCACTACTACAGCCGATTTTGTCCCGGGGCCTGTGACGAGGGCATTGTGCGATTTTTGCTGGTGGCGGGTGCGATCGCAATTCTCTACAAAGAAAACGCCTCGATTTCGGGGGCAGATGTGGGCTGTCAGGGCGAAGTCGGCGTCGCCTGCTCGATGGCCGCAGGAGCCCTGGCCGAAGTCCTCGGCGGTACCCTCGAACAGGTCGAAAACGCCGCTGAGATCGGCATGGAACACAATCTTGGCCTGACCTGTGACCCCGTCGGTGGTCTGGTACAGGTGCCCTGCATCGAACGCAACGCGATGGGGGCGATTAAAGCGATTAATGCGGTTCGCATGGCTTTGAAAGGGAACGGGCAGCACTGCGTTCACCTGGACAGGGTGATCAAAACCATGCGAGACACCGGGGCAGATATGCACGAAAAATACAAAGAAACGGCCAGGGGTGGCTTAGCTGTCAATGTAATCGAGTGTTGATTTTAGGCGGTGGGTAATGGGTAGTGGGTTAATGGGTAATGGGTGGAAGAAGTTGCCCAATCACTACTCACCACTCACCACTCACCACTCACTACCCTCTACCCCAACTCCTTCCGGATGCTGACGGCTGACGGCTGTATTTTCAAGCTAAATATCTACCGTCTTAAATCCGTCTGCGATCTTCCCCGCCCTGGAGCCTTATATCCTCACTATGGCGCGTACCGCTATCAGGACAACCGCCCAATGCACAGCTGCTGCCAAACAAGGTGATCCCCAGGCAATTGCGTCCTTACTGGGAACCGTCTTTCGACCCCATCGGATTACCCCAAAGGTGGGGCTGCGCAAGCAAGATAATTTGCTTTATGTGGCCCTGGAGTCGGCCAAAGTCACTGACCCTAATGCATTATTGCCATTGCTAAAAGAGACCCTGACCAATCTGGGGCTACCCTGGCTTAAGGCAGCAGAGGTCAGCGGTCGCCTGCCTAATCAAGCCGGACCGCTGTGGTGGCAAGCGCTGCTATTTCAAACCCAGACATCGATTGATCCCTCCCTCAAGGCCCCCTCCACAGGGTCCGAAACGCCCCCCGTTCAAATTGATGTCAGGGAAGAGTTAAGGGGGCAGATTGTGGTTGGCAACCAACACCGCCAATCGTTTTATACCTACGCCCATACCGTAGATCACGGCGGGGTACTCAATGTCGCGGCTCCTCCCCAGGTCAGGCCGCGCCTAACCCCGATCGATCGACGCCCCCAGCCTTTTCGGGATTTGCTCGATCGGAATACGATTATCCCAACCATCGTGCAGGCACTGCAGTCAGCCCAGTCGATTGAACTCCAGGGGGCAGCAGGCTTTGGTAAAACGGCTTTAATCCGCTATCTGGTTTACGATACCCAAGCAACGGCAGCTTTTAGCGATGGCGTGGTTTATATTTCGGGGTATCCAGAGCTGGCCCAAGATTTGTTGCAAGCGCTGCACAATGCATTTTATGAGAGTAATGCTCCCTACAAGCCCAGTTACATCCAGGTTCAGCACGCTCTGCAAGGTAAACAGGTTCTGATTGTTCTAGATGATCTTAACCTTGGGAAATCAGATCTCGACTGGCTAATGGCTGCGGTTCCCTCCGCCGTTTTTGTGCTGGGCTCCCCTGAGCGCAGCTATGGGCAAAACAGTGTGGCCTTTGCCCTGGGAGGGTTGCCCTGGGAAGATAGCCTGCAGCTGATCACGCAAGACCTGGGGCGGACTCTAACCCCAAGTGAGCAAATTGCAGCCCGAGTCCTCTGGACCTCTCTGGCAGGCCATCCCCTCCAGTTGAGACGAATAGCAGCCCAGGTTAAGGCTCAAAAACAGTCTCTGGCAACCCTGGCAACCCCAAAGATTTCTGATCAGCCTGCCAATGCCACTGTGTCCTTATTTCAAAAAATTGTGGGGGTGTTGCCGCGATCGCATCAACACCTGCTGGCCTTACTCGGGGCCTTGGCCGGGCGGGCTTTAACGGTAGCCCAGGCCGCTGAAATTACCACCCTTTCCAATGCCAAGGCTATTCTCAGAGAGCTGCATGGGTTGCACCTGATTGAGAAAACTGCTGTGCCGACGCCTGATGTCACGGCGGAGAGCACTGAAACAGTTTATCGACTTTGCCCTGATTTAATTGAACTATGTCAGCAAAGGTGGCCTCCGGAACCCTGGCTGAGTAGCACTTTAGACTATTTCACCCATCGGGTGGTGGCCGATCCCGCTAACCAGAGAACCTTTCAGAGTACAGATACGTTGCAATATCTGACCGATTGGTCTGCCCAGGTTGGCTACTGTCAAGACTGTTTGGTGCTCAGTCGGGTGCTAGACGGTCGCCTCTCATTGCAAGGCCGTTGGGGGCAGTGGCAGCGTGTATTAGAGCAAAGCTTACAGGTGGCTCAGCAAACGGGTGATCAGGTCGCAGAGGCCTGGTCGCTCCACCAGCTAGGCACCCGAGCCCTGGGCGAAGGGGACCCCACCACCGCTGAAACGGCGCTGACTCGGGCACTGCACCTGCGGGAGACTCTAGATGATCAGGTGGGGGCTGCGGTCACCCGTCATAATCTAGGGCTGCTGGCACCACCGCTGGTTTCCCCGGTGCCTATGGCGGTTGCGCCGATCTCTGCCCCGGGCCCCCGCTGGGCCAATCTGAAGACGACCCTGATCGCTGTCCTGATTGCGGCAGGGGCCATTTCTCTCGTGGCAGGCATGGCGGCGCTGCAGTGGCTGTCACGCCCGGCCCGGCCAGCAACCCTTGACCTCAGTACCGAGCGCCTGGTGTTTGGCGAACGCGAACTTAACACCCCCAGTGCGCCCCAAACCTTGACCCTGACCAATACGGGGAATCGTCCCTTGAGCGTTGATAGCCTGGTGGTCAAAGGCGATGGTGACTTTGCCATTGCCGAGGAGGATTGTACATCCGCGACCAGCCTGGACCCGGCGGACAGCTGTGAGGTGGCGATTATTTTTAAGCCCAGCACCACCGGAGATCGAACGGCCACAATCCAGCTTAGTGCGATTGGCAATGAGTACGACATTGTGCTGACGGGCTCGGGCACATCAGACGCCGTACCCGGCGTCAGCTTTGATCCCTCTAGCCTCAGCTTTAAGGAACTGTTTGTGGGCAATGCTAAGGCCACCCGCGTCACCATTGCCAATGATGGGACCGCTCCCTTAATCCTGGAAACTTTAGCGATTACGGGGGGACAGACGGCGACTGATTTTGCGATCGCACAGTCCGGTTGCATCGAGGTCACCCTGGCCCCCGAGGCCAGCTGTACCCTTGAGCTTCAGTTCAAACCCACTGGCGCTGGTCCACGCTATGCCAGCCTGACGGTGAAGAGCAATGCCGACACCGATGCGATCCTCTCCCTCAGCGGCGTCGGCACCCAGCAGCCAGTGCCCATCGCCGCCGATGACAGCGCCACCACCCAGGTCAACCAACCGATCACCCTCGACGTTTTGACGAATGATCGCGATCCGGCGGGCGGTAGCCTCACCCTCACCAGTGTGGGCCCCCCTAAGACAGGCCGGGTGAGGGTGAATGATGACAATACCCTGACCTATAGTCCCGGTACCGAAGCCACTCAAGATCGCTTTTCTTACACAGTCCGCAACGCTCGGGGAGAGATCGCCAAAGCAACCGTGAGTATAACGGTGGAAGCCGGGCCCGCATCCGCGCCTGTGCCCTCACCCACCCCGAACCGTCCACCGACGGCTAACAATGACCAGGCTCAAACCGATCAGGGGAATTCAGTCGCGCTTCAGGTATTGGCCAATGATCGCGACCCGGATGAGGGAGATGAGATTGCGATCGCCACCATCGATACCCAGACCCCCGCTGGAGCCAGCGTCAGCAATGATGGGAATGACACCCTCACCTATCGCCCGGCGGCAGGGTTTACAGGGGTAGACCGATTTACCTATACGATTCGCGATCGCGACGGGGCCACCGCCGTTGCCACCGTAGAGGTCACTGTGCAGGGGTCACCCGCACCCACCGCTAGACCCGACAGTGCTCAAACCCTGCCAGGTCAACCCGTCACAATTCAGGTTTTAGCGAATGACGAGGGGGCAGAGATTGCGATCGCCTCTGTAGATAGGGGTGGAGTCTCCGGGGGTGGGGTCAGCAACAACGGCGACGGCACCGTCAACTACATCCCACCGTCGGGGTTTAGCGGCGTCGATACCTTTACCTATACGATTCGCAACCCGGCAGGGGGCACCTCAGAGCCTGTCACCGTGAGTGTGCGGGTCCAGGCTGCCAACCGTCCGCCGATTGCCAATGGCGATAGCAACGATTATGGGTACAGGGGGCGGCCCGTGCGTCTGAATGTGTTGGCTAATGACACAGACCCCGACGGTGATAACGCCGATCTAATTATTGAGTCGGTTACCCAGGGGCAATATGCACAGGTCCAAATTTCAGCCGATCGTCGGGCAATTATTTACACCATGACGCTGCCGTCGCTTCAAGACAGCCCCAATGGTGTCCCCGATAGCTTTACCTACACGATTCGAGATGCCGACGGTGCGCTCAGTGAACCTGCCACGGTCAGTCTGTTTGGCTATTACCCGACCCCTTCTCCGGCAGCTACCCCATCTCCCTAGGCACTGTCCTGATTCCCAGGCTTCCCCTGGTGAATCTCCTCCAGGGGGTCTGCCTTAGTAACACAATCAAGCCCGCCTAAAACGCAGCTTCTTTTTCCAACAGTTGCTCGATGGTCAAATCAGGCTGGGCTTTGCCATCAAACACGCTACCCACCTTCTGATTTTGAAAATGGTCCAGTGCGATCGCATAGGCCTCATTGGGTAAAGGCTCATAGCCGATAGCGGGCACCCGCGTACGGGCATGGGCCAGGTAATACTCGATAAAGGCTTGCAGCGTTGGGTTGTTATCGGCCTTGTCTACATTGACATAGATAAACAACGGGCGAGCCAGGGGCTGATAGTCCGCTGAGCGAATCGTCTCACCGGAGGGGACTACCGGGCCATCACCGCTATCGACAGCCAGGGCATTGAGGTTAGCTTGATTGTCTTTGTAATAGGCAAAGCCAAAGTAACCCAGGGCGTTGGGATCTTGCTGCACCCCGGCCACCAGTTCATTGTCATCTTCGCTGGCGGTGTAGTCGGTACGGCTGCTACTGTCCTCGCCAATCACAACTTCGTTGAAGTAGTCAAAGGTGCCAGAGTCCGCCCCAGGGCCAAACAGGGTAATCGGCTCGGCAGGCCAGTCAGAGCGAATTTGATTCCACTGGGTCGCCGTGCCTGACCATAGGGTTTTGAGTTCGTCCAGGGTGATGTCTTGCGCCCAGGTGTTGTCGGGGTGGGTCACGACGGTGATGGCATCAAAGGCAACCGGCAGCTCAATGAACTTAATGCCAGCGGCTTTGCAGGTTTCCATCTCAGTCAGCGAGATGGGGCGAGAAGCGTCACTGATGTCGGTTTCCCCCGCGCAGAATTTTTCGAAGCCGCCGCCCGTACCTGAGAAAGTAACCTCAATCGACGGGGCGTCTGGGTACTCAAATTGAAATTGCTCGGCCATCTCATCGCTGATCGGATAGACGGTGCTGGAGCCGTCGATGGCGATGGGGGTGCCGGTTTTGATAGTTTGGGGCGACTGAGCTAGGGGCTCAGCGGCAGAATCGGTTAAGGCTGTGGGGGGCTCTACTGGAGCAGAACAGCTTGCCAGGGTGACGCCGACTAGCACCAGGCCCAGTTTTTTGAGAAGCGGGGAATGAATACTTGAATAAATACCCTGAGTGGTCATCACAAAATCCTAAAGCGTATCTTTTATGACCAAATTTTATGACCGGATTTTACCTGCATGACCTGTTTAGTGCGCAGAATTTTCTTTTCTTTGTTTTTTAGATAACAAAGGGGAGCAACCTTGGCAGCCACTCTTTAAGAGCCACATCTGTAGCTGGCCTCGATAGACTGCGCGATTATCTGCCCCTTAGACCCCCATAATTTACGTAGCGTAAATTACTTACTTGAATAAAATGTATGTTTACGCCTGGTCGCTGTCATGATTGTTCAAAACATTCCTGTTCTAGACTTTGCTGCTTTTATGGAGGGATCTGCCGCCCAGCAGGCTGCTTTTGTCGAGGACTTGGGGAAAGCCTTACAAACCTATGGCTTTTTTGCTTTGGAACATCATGGGATTGAGGCGCGGCTAATTCAGTCGGCCTATGGGGCCGCCGAGGCATTTTTTGCGCTCCCCGATGCGACCAAGCTCGGATATGAAGATGACGCACTCAAAGGTCAGCGAGGCTTCGTTCGATTTGGCAAAGAGCATGCTAAAGATCATCCCGTACCCGATCTTAAAGAATTTTGGCATGTGGGCCGTGGGGGCAACCCTGAGCTTGCCAACCCCTGGCCCAAAGAAGTGCCCCAGTTTCGCCCAGCCATGATCGAGCTCTACAAGCAGCTTGAAACCTGTGCCGCCCGCCTCCTCGAGGCCTGTGCCCTGTGGTTAGAGCAGCCCAGAGCCCTCTTTGCTCGAGAATCGGCAGAGGGCAGCTCTATTTTACGGATTATCCACTATCCACCGATTCCTGACGGCGTAGCCCCCCAAAGTTTGCGAGCGGCCCCCCACGAAGATATCAATTTGATTACCCTCCTGTGTGAGTCCACCGCTTCGGGGCTGGAGTTATTGCAACCCGACGGCAGCTGGCTACCGATCCCCTCAATCCCGGGGCAAATAATTGTGGATACGGGGGATATGTTGCAAGCCTTGAGTAACGGCCTGCTCAAAAGCACCACCCACCGGGTGATTAACCCCGACAATGCGCGTCTGCGGCGCTTCTCGATGCCTTTTTTTGTACACCCTCGTCCTGAGTTTGACCTTACCCCGCTGCCAGTCTGTGTACACAAAACCAATGGAGAACAGAGATATCCGATCCAAACAGCTGGGGAGTATTTGAGTCAGCGGTTGCAGGAGATTGGGTTGGGGTGAGGGGTAGAGGGTAGTGAGTAGAGGGTAGTGAGTAGAGGGTAGTGAGTAGAGGGTAGAGGGTAAATAGGCGGTTCAGAATACCTCAAACATAATGGTCTCCTTTCTTTCCCATTACCCACCACCCTCTACCCTCTACTGCCCCATCCCAGTCCATAATGGAGATTGTAGCTCTCTACCCAATTTCCCCTGTATGGACCTAACTCCGGCGATTCCAACTTTTGTGATTACCCTGCGCGAAGGGGTTGAGGCGGCGCTAGTGGTCGGTATCGTGCTGGCCTGCCTGAGCAAAGCGGGGCAAACGCAGCTCAATCGCTGGGTCTATGGCGGCGTGGTGGCTGGCGTGGTGGGTAGCGTGCTGATCGGGCTCTTTTTGGGGATGGGAATACGGGAGTTACAAACTGTGTTGCCCCAGCTTGAGGGGGTGGTCAAACCGCTTTTAGAAACCTTGTTTTGCAGCGTTGCCATCATTATGTTGAGCTGGATGCTGATTTGGATGACCCAGCAGGCTCGTTCGCTCAAGGGGGAAATCGAAGGGGCGATTCAGTCATCTCTAGTGGATAACGAAAGTGCGGGCTGGAGTATTTTTAGCCTGATCTGCATTGCGGTCTTGCGGGAGGGGTTTGAGACGGTTTTATTTTTGTTCACTAATCTGCAAAGCAGCACAGTGGCGGTTGGCGGTGCGATCGCAGGTCTCATCGGCGCGACCCTCCTGGGTTTTGCCCTCTTTAAATGGGGCATTCGCATCAACCTGCAGCGGTTTTTCCAGGTGATGGGGGTGCTGCTGCTGCTGATTGTGGCGGGGTTAGTGGTGTCTGTGTGCAAAAACCTGGACGCTGCTTTTGCCGCAATTAGTCAACTGGGAGAGCTAGATCTCTGTCTGGGAGGTGGGTCTTGTGTGCTGGGGCCTCAGGTGTGGGATGCCAGCCAGCTTTTGCCAGACAAAGGATTCCCTGGGGTGTTATTCAAAGTGCTGCTGGGGTATCGCGATCGCATTTACCTGGGGCAGCTGATCGCCTACACTGCCTTTTTAGCCATTGTCGGCGGTAGCTATTTCCGGATCTTGAATGCCATCGGTCAACCCATTGCCTCTCAACCCACCCCACAGTCATGAGGCTTGCTAGCTACCCTCTTGGCTCTCACCCTGGTGAGATTGGTCCAAATTGGACAGATCAGTGGGCTCAGTGTGAAGCTCATCGGTATGGGTTTGCTCCGCTTGGGTCCGATCAGTCGAGGTCTGCTCACCCTGGGACTCATGCAGCAAACGCTCAAAGCGCTCTTTTGACCACCGATCCGTTGCGTAGGAAATTGCGCTAATCTCAGCCAGTCGCACTAACCACACCGTTCGCTGGTAGGGCTCATCTGCAATGTCATCTTCTTCAAAGCCTTCTGCGACATCCACGTCCACGACTTCTACGTACTCAGCGTCGAGGTGAATGGGAATCCCGACGAGTCGCGTTCCGGGCATTCTAAACCAAACTTCAGTTCCGGTATGGAGAGCTTCTTCTAATCGCTGATAGAGTCGACTGGGGCGCGAGGCAAGATGCTCAATCTTATTTGCAGAGTGCTTAACCTGCCGAGCATTGTTTTGCATGCTTCTCTCCTTATTTATGAATGAATGATGCCTTCCACGTAAAATCTGACCAAAAAGGGGCAACTGCTAACAGGGGCGTAACCGATCGATACGCGTGCAGGTCTGTAACAATCGCTGCGGGTCACGGTCGAGTATCTGGCACTGGCTGACAATAAATCACCTCCCAAATAGGAAAAACTAGGGCTTTCAACTTCCATGGTAGTGTACACCACCATAGCAAATTTGGCGGCTGACCTGGGGGGCTCGGGTGATGAGCACTGGGGATAACCGCAGCGGCAGCAGCAAACTGGGTGGCATTGCCCCCCTGGTTGAGGCAGTGATGGAGCCCCCAGCACAGACTGAAGATGTGCCTGAACCCGGTGTTATCGTGGGGCTTGGGTTGGTTACTGCAGTGGCGGCCTTCAAGCGCAAGCGCCTATCAGCAGCGACCGCCTAATCAGTCGCTTCAACAAACACCCGCTTCGACAAACTGACGCGGAGAGGGGAGAACATGGGGATGCGGAGATCGCTCATTAATAATTAATAAAGCACCTATAAGATAAAACGCCTGTAAAACTCCCCGCGTCTCCCTATCTCCGCGTCCCCGCGTCAGACTTACCCCCAAATTTGAGGCTGACAGACTCTTAGTTGGGTTTTACCCGCATCAGCAACTGCCCAAATTCCACCGGTTCGGCATTGTCCACTAAAATCTCCACAATTTCGCCCGTGACCTCCGCCTCGAGTTCATTCATCAGCTTCATGGCTTCGATGATGCAGATGGTCTGACCGGTTTGGATGCGATCGCCTACGTTGACAAAAGGTGATTCGTCTGGGGCGGGAGACCGATAAAACGTCCCAACCATAGGTGAGGTGACTTCTATCAAGTTGGGGTCAACGGCCACAACTGGGGGGGCAACGGGGACCCCGGTTGGGGCGGGCACAACGCTAGGAGGGGTTGGAGCCACGGATGGCAAAGTGGCTGCGGGCGGTGCAACCGACTCAGTGGTAGCAAGGATCGGCGCTAGTGCAGAATACTTGCGCAATGTGAGTTCAAACTCAGTATTTTTGAGGGTCAACTCAGCAATGTCAGTTTGATTAAGCGCGGCGACTAACTCGCGGAGTTCATTAAAATCTAAATCCACCTATTTAAAACTCCATGAATACAGCTAGTAAGGGCTAGCCAGCAAAGTGTCAGCAACAATCTATCAGGGATTGTCTACTCACGCCCTAAGTAGCTATCGTTTCGGGTGTCAATCTTAATCTTTTCGCCGATTGAAATAAACAGGGGCACCATCACCTGGGCACCGGTCTCCAAGATGGCCGGTTTTGTACCCCCGGTGGCCGTGTCACCCTTAACGCCTGGATCGGTTTCGGTGATCTCAAGGACCACTGAGTTAGGCAGCTCTACCTCCAGCACTTGACCATTCCACCGCAGCACAGTAACTTCCATTTCTTCTTTGAGATACTTGACCCGACTGCCAATTTGGTCCGCCGTCAGGCGGGCCTCTTCGTAGGTTTCCATATCCATAAAGACATATTGGTCGGCTTCTCGATAGGTGTGCTGCATGACACTTTTCTCGAGATTAGCCTGGGGGACGGTCTCACCGGCTCGAAACGTTCGCTCAACGGTATTACCCGTTTGGGCATTCTTGAGTTTAGTCCGAACAAAAGCTGCGCCCTTGCCGGGTTTTACATGTAGAAACTCAACCACTCGCCAGACAGAGCCATCAAGCTCAATGCTGGTGCCGGTTCGAAAATCGTTACTAGAAATCATGGTGCTGGCTAACGTGATTTAAAGCAGTCGGCAATCATTGTACCCCTCGGCGGGAATTTACCCATAGGGATTGAGCAGGAGAGGACCCACACTGTGGCAAGATCAGAAGAGTCCTTTACGATATTCCCCTCTAAACTCCTGCTATGGCACTTCTCAAAAGCAGCTTCAAAACTCTGCTGATCAGTTTGTTCGGCATGGGCCTCAGCTTTTTGCTCAGTGCTCAACCCAACTGTGCAACTGCCCAGGCGGCTTCCCTATCTAGTTTGACCGGGCCTAGTTGGGCTGGGCTGCCAGTTGCGTATCTGCCGCCTGGCAATGCAATCACGGATGGGCAAGCGTTACTGCGCTACGCCCTCCCCATTGATTCCGATGAAATCAGAGCGGTTCAGAGTGATTTGGAAGGACTCTCTCAATGGCTTCGCAGTAAGCGCTGGGGGCCTATTAAGCGGGATGTCAAAAAGGTGGCGCGGATTCTTGATCGCAAAACAGACAAGATCTTAGCAGCGGTCCCCGAAGGCAATCAGGCAGCAGCTAAAACCCTCTTGACTGAGATGACCACTGAAATTGAGCCTCTGTTAGCGGCGATCGAGGCCCAGGATAAGGAAGGTGTTTGGAATCAGCGTGGGCAGCTGCTGAATCAAATCACCGCGATTGAAGAACTCATGGTCAAAGGGTTTCCCTATGAGGTGCCCGACGAGTACAGTAATTTGCCCCAGCTTAAAGGCCGCGCCGAAATTGAGGTGACCACCAGCCAGGGCCCGGTCAAGGTAGTGGTGGATGGGTTTAGTGCGCCGGTGACGGCAGGCAATTTTGTTGATTTGGTCAAACGCGGTTTTTATGACGGTCTGCCGTTCATTCGGGCTGAGGAGTTTTACGTATTGCAAACGGGTGACCCCAAGGGGGATGCCGAGGGGTTTATCGATCCCAAAACCAAGCAATACCGGGCTTTGCCGTTAGAAATCCTGGTTAAAGGCGACGATCAGCCCGTCTATGGAGAAACCCTGGAAGCCCTCGGGCGCTTTATGGAGGATCCAGTGCTGCCCTTTTCTGCCTTTGGCACAGTGGCCATGGCCCGCCCTGAAGAGGATCCTAACGGAGGCTCATCTCAGTTTTTCTTCTTTTTGTTTGAGCCTGAGCTCACCCCGGCTGGGCTAAATCTTTTGGACGGGCGTTATTCGGTCTTTGGTTACGTGGTCGAGGGCAAAGACGTGCTCAGAAAGCTGGGGCAAGGTGACTCTGTCAAATCAGCGCAAGTCATCTCAGGGCTTGAAAATCTAGTCAGTCCCTAGCACTCGCTTTGGAGCCTGATCCCGGTGTTGATCAGTCCCTGGCTGAGTTAGGTGAGCTGGCAGTGCTGGCTCGCCTGAGGGCTTTTTGTGCGCCCCAGGTGGGGGATGATGCCTACATACAGCAGCTGCCTCCGGAAAAGTCTCTAGTGGTGACGACCGATGTCCTGGTGGATGGGGTGCATTTTAGCGATCGCACCATGCCCCCCCATGCTCTGGGCTGGCGTGCCGTCGCGGCGAATCTGTCGGATCTCGCCGCGATGGGGGCCGCACCGCTGGGGATTACGGTGGCGGCGGCGCTACCCTCTGACACCCAATGGCGCTGGCTAGAGGGCGTCTATCAGGGGATGCAAGCTTGCCTAGGACGATATGGCGGTGACATCATTGGGGGTGATTTGGCCCGGTCGGGGGTACGCAGTTTGGCGATTACAGCCCTGGGTGCGGTGTCCCCCAGCGCCGCAATTTACCGACATACCGCCCAACCCGAGCAGGCAATTGTGGCCACGGGTCGGCATGGGGCTGCTCGGGCAGGGCTGGCCCTGCTGCTGGGAGAGCTGGACTGCAAAAACATAGAGGCTGACCTCTGTCAGGACTGGATTGCAGCCCATCAGTATCCAACACCACGATTTGATGCGATCGCACAGCTAAGACAACTTGCTCACACCGAGTTTCCGAACCTGGATAATTTCGCGGGGATGGACAGCAGTGACGGTCTGGCCAATGCAGTGATGCAGCTGTGTCGGGCTAGCGGGGTAGGGGCCAAGTTGGTGCGATCGCGGCTACCGCTCCCCCCTGGGCTCAGTCAGGCTATCGGTCAGGCCCAAGCCGAGGATTGGACCCTTTACGGGGGCGAAGACTTTGAGTTAGTTATGTGTTTGCCCACCCAGATTGCAGAGGCACTGGTGGCTAGATTGGGGGGCAGCAGCGCTGTGATTGGTCAGACAACAACAGCTCCCAGGGTATTACTGGTCAAAGATTTGGCTACCAGGGATGGAGAAACCTTGAGTTGTGAGCGGGAATTTCAGCATTTTGAGCACACGTCGTGATGCCTTTACCAGATGGTTCGATAGAGCCCGGTAGTTTGTAACCCACCCTAAGACTACGATCCCACCGCTCTTTCGCCCTTGCCCTTCGCCTTTCCCCCTTCCCCTTTCCTCCTTCTTTTAATAAAGTTTCCACGCTTTCATCGCGTATCCATACTGACAATCATCCGGGTGCAATATTTCGGCCAAAATCTCGAGGGAGTCAACCAGGCGAGGTCCCGGTCGGTTGAAATATTGGTTGCCGTCGGTGAGGTAAATGCGACAGACTTGGACGGCCTGGAGCTGGGACCAAAATTCTGACCACTGGGGGTGCTGCTCAAGCTGGGCAACGGCTTGACGGGCCTGGACTAGGTCATATCCGCAGGCCATCACAATCAGCAAATCTGGATCGGCAGCAACCAAGTCTGGCCAGTTGAGCCAGGGGGAATGCTGGCCGACTTTAGCAAACAGGGGATGTCCCCCGGCTAAGGTCACCAGTTCGGGGACCCAGTTACCCGCCACCATCAGCGGATCGGTCCACTCAATACAGGCCACGGTTTGCTGGGGCATGCGGGTCTGAATCTGCTGGCTACAGCGCTGTAAACGCCCCTGCAGATGGGTGATCACTTTCTGGGCGCGGGCTTTACCTTGGTGGGGATCGATTGCGATCGCAACTCGGCGGATATCATCCCAAATATCGGCTAACACCTTTGGCTGCAGAGAGATCACCTGGGGGTGGATACCGGTGAGGGTGGCCACTGCCTTCTCCACTTCATCCAGGCTAGCGGCGCAGACTTCGCACTGGGCCTGGGTGATGATGTGGGTAGGCTGCAGGGTTTGCAGTAATTTGGAGTCGACTTGATAAACACTGAGGGCCGACTGGAGTAGCTCAGTCACTCGATCGTGGATCTCACGGCTGTTACCCTTGGGATTAAATCGAGGCGCGGTGCAAACGGGCAATGCCTCGACCGAGGTCGGATAGTCACACTCATGGGAGCGTCCCACCAGGGCTGACCCCCAACCCAGGGCATGGACGATTTCGGTGGCACTGGGAATCAGGGAAACGATTCTTAACGGCGAATCTTGACGAGAAACTTGAACCATGGGTAGAGCTGTCTTAGGTCCGAATGCGCTTGGCTGCCTTAAACCTTGGCCACATTCAGACCTGTTGTTTGCCCTGCGGGCAAAACTCAAGTAGCCGGATGTGGTTTAGCTTGGCTGTCTTGTTCAGTGTATCGATACCTTCTGTCTACAGGAATAGGGATTCTACCGCAGGATGAATTTTAGAGTTCTCAATAATCAGCAGGACAGATGGGGCAGACTTGCCCTGAACATTCAACTGAGCGCGCTTGCCGGTATGCTTTATTGCAACCCGGCCATAGGGTGGGGCAGATGGGGCAATTAGGGGCACACTAACAGCGCTCACTTACACGCCATCACACCTATGACCCTGGGGCCTATACCTGTGCCAACGGATGCTCTGCCAGTGCAGATTGAAGGCAATAGCCAACCCCTGGGCATCAAATCAGTCCTCGGCGACCTCACCACGTTTTGCTTTGAGGTCGAGGTGAATTGTGTCCTTAATGATCTGGTCAGCCGGTTTCTAGCCTTCCCTCAGCTGCCAGGGGTGATTGTTCGCGGCTCAGATCAATATCTGGGGATGATTTCACGGCAGCAGTTTTTAGAGCAACATCTGATTAATCCGTCTCAATCGTTTAGTCAGCTGTTGTCTCCGCTGACGACGGCACATCCGATCTTAATGCTCTCGTCACAAACCTCCATACTCACAGCAGCCCAGCAGGCATTGAGGCGTCCGGTTAGGCTACAGTCAGAGCCGATCGTTATAGAGCATGACGAGGGTTATCACTTACTCAATGCAGCTGAGTTAAACATTGCCTATTGGCAAATTCGGGGGGTTGAGACCCAGGTTCGCTATGAGCGACTGCAGATGCAGATGCTGCAGAGTGACAAAATGGCAGATTTGGGCCGCCTTGTAGATGGGGTTGCCCACGAAATTTTAGACCCGGTCAGTTTTATCTGGGGCAATCTCTCCCATGTGGCTACGTATTCTCAGCAACTGCTGGATTTACTCAATGTCTATGCAAGGGAACTGCCCCAAGGCTCCGCTGAACTCAACCAGCTGCGGGAAGACATCGAAGTTGATTACATCTGCCAGGATTTGCCAGAGGCAATTCAAAGCATTCGCAGTGGCTCCAATCGGCTCAGGCAGCTGGCGGTAAGTTTGCAAAACTTTTGCCACATTGATGAGGTCTATCCCAAACCGGCCAACCTGCATAATTTGCTCAATAGCATCCTCTTACTGTTGCAAAGTCGCCTGACCACCCACATCGAAGTTGTACGAGACTACGACGCTTTACCGCCGATCCCTTGTTTTGCCGGGCAGCTAGGGCAGGTGTTTATGAATATTTTGGTCAATGTTATTGATGTTTTGCTCACCCAGATCGTTCAGCAAAACATTGGCCAAGACTTTGGTGAGAGCCCGACCCCAACGACAACTCCAAAAATCACCATTACGACCCGAGTGTGCTCACTCCCTGGCCACCTTAGCCAGCCAGCCTCACAGTCGCGCTGGGTTTCGATCGTGATTAAAGATAATGGCCCTGGCCTACCCCCCGAAGCAGAGACCGAAATCTTTACAGCCCTGTCTGCTGAAGTGCGAATCTTAAAAGAAACCAGCCTGACCCTGAGCTATAGCATTGTGACGGCAAAACACGGCGGGCATTTTTTGGTGAGATCGCAGCGCTTTACCCAACCCGATTGCCGCACAGAGAAGGGGACAGAGTTTGAAATATTGCTACCGCTGAGTTTGGAAAGCTAAAAATTAAAAGCAGAAAACCTATGACAGATTAAAGTCTTTCCCCTTGTAGCGAAATCTTTAACCCTCAACCTTTAACCTCCCCATTCGGAACTGGCACGATGATGTATCCCTCTGCCAAATCGCCCAGCACCCAGTTGCGCGCTAAGCCCCAATACCACCAGTGGGCGGCTGCGTAGGCGCAGATGAGACTATCCAGCTGGTCCTCGACGGCTTTTAGGGCCGCCCCCCGTTTAGGAATCCCAGGAAGTTCAGTCGCTTTGATGTGCAGCGCCGGGGTGTGCTGGGGGAGATATTCTAGGATGAGCGATCGCAATCGGCTCAACTCAGCTCGACGCTCTGCTAGCCGACCTTTCTTATATTTCAAAATGCGCGACAGTCGGAACAAATGCACCATGGCCGGGTGGGGGAACACCTCCACCTGGTAGCGCCCTGGCTGCTGCGGTACCAGGGTGGGGGCATGGTGAAAACCCCGTGCCATCAGTGCCTCACTAAAGCCTAGGAGTAAGGGGGCAAAGGGGCGGGATAAATTAGCTGGGTAACAGCCTGCGTGATATTTCCCAAAATAGCGATGGGCCAAGCGATCGGGCAAACGCATACCGACCGGGTTGGGGATAATAATAGGGGCATCAACGGCCACTATCGCTGGCCTATCCGGAGGTGCTTTCTGGTCGAGCCAGGCTAAGACATCAGGGTGGGTGGGCTGGTGATTGAGATTGGCTAAGGTTAGCCCAGTTGGCCCCCCGTGTAGATGACACAGTCCAGTGGGGCCAGTCTGCCATCCGAGATCTATGCCGATAAAGGTCATGCCATTACAAGTCATGGTCGGGGCTGCCCAACCCTATCCGATGGGCAAATCCGAGATTGCCCTGAGGGCAAACACCGGCGGCGACCCAGGTACCAATCAGCAAGTAGAGATATGAACTTTTTGAGCAATCGTATCGTCACCTTCGATAAGCAGAAGAAACCTTTACTTATCCTTGTTACTTTTAAGCCAAAGATTTTCAACGCCTTTATTTTAGCGCCAGGTAGATCCAATTAAATATTATTAAAGCGCCTTCTCCCAAGTGCTTCTGGTTTTTTATCAAGGGTAGTTTGTGAAGGGACCGAGGCAAAGGCACTAAAACATTAATCGGTCGATTAATCGGCTGCCACCCAAGCCGCTTCCCTTGAGTTTTAGACAATCTTGGACCATCTCAGCTATGTACAAATTGTCACTTTTATTTTTGGCCTGCGCCGTGCTTAGCAGCTGTGGCATCGGGAGTAAAGCCGATGGTGGCTGGACTTATGACTTGCCGGAGGGTGGCTTTGAGGCTCCAGAAACAGGCGAGGCTCTAGAGACAAGTGAGGCTCCAGGTAAAGATGATATTGGTATGCGCACTATCGATGAGGACCATGAGGCGACTTTGGGCGGAGAGACGGCCGAGAGCAAGGCTGTGGGTGCTGTCGCTGGGGCCGGTGCATTTTCTCAGCTATCGGATGCCGAGACCCGGTCTGAGCCCAGTGAGTCAGTTCTCTTTGAGACCAATCTGCCTGTGGCTGGTCCAGATGAAAATCTGGAGTTGAGTTTACCCCAGCGCGGCCCTCGCCCAGCAACCCCATCGCTGCTGGAGCAACCAACCCGCCACGGTTTTGAGCGGACTAGTCGCTTCCATCATCGTTCGATTGTGTCACCGTTTGAGCCCCCGATTAAGCCAGTTGAGTCCGACGACGCTGCGGTTGAGGTGCCCCTTGCCGAGCCGTTCCCCAGGTTTGGCACCCACCAACAAGGAACCCCAGCCTCATCGGACACCCCGTCAAACGATATCAGCGAGTTGAACGAACCTGAGCCGAACGCGATTGACTTAAACGGCCCCCAATCAGATGAGATTAGTGATGTTTCAGACGTCGAATCAGACGATCTTGGCTAGTCCTGATCAACGCGTCCTAAACTCAACACTTTGTTCCTGGAGTACCAGGTCAAATGATTCATAAAAGTCATTACCCAACAGGCCAATCTCTACCGAGTCACCGATACCGACGGGCAAATTTTGTTGAGTGATGCCAGAGACACTGATGCTATCGACTCGACCCACATCAAAAATGACCCGCTGATTACTCGCAGTGTTAGCGTTGATTTGCCCTTCGGTGATCACACCCAGTTCATTCGCCATGGTGCGGGTGATTAAAGTATGGCTAGCACCAGTGTCTAAAATCATGGGGTAGCGCTGCACCCCGTTAAAGGTGACTTCAATCACGGGAGTACCCCCCTGTCGGCGCAAAATCGGGACGCGAAAGCGATCGTCAGATGCACGCACTGGGGTAGATGCGGCGGCCCCATCCACGCCTGAAGCTTGGCCTAAAACCGGGGCTGTGGGTCGCGCTGGTGTGGCAATCGGGCGCAGGGGAGGTGGGTTTTTGAGTTGTTCTAAACGCTGCTGAGCATAGTTAAAATTGCGCTGATATTCTGTCAGCTTGGCTTGGGCGGTGGCGTAATGGGTATCCCCCTGGGGCACGGTTTCTAAGGTGTTGATGGCCTGCTGCCAGCGGCTTGTTACTAATTGCCAATCGTCTGGGGATTGGGCTGATTGCCCCAGCAAAAAGGCACTTGAGGCTAACTTGATACCGTCAGCATAGGCCGACGCTGACTGTGGATTTGGGGGAGGCTGATTGGCGGCCTCTAGCTCTGCTTGGGCGCTAGGGCTAACCGGGTCAGCTGTCGTTGCTTCTAAGGTTGACTCTGGGGGGCGCGGCGTAACGATTTCTGAAAGACTACAGGCACTCAGGAGGCTGCTGGCCCAAAGCAGGCTAACCATTAATGCCCGAGTTTTTTTAAACCCCACAAGATTAAGTCTAGCGGAGCCAACCTTGGCAGAAATATTGCACAATCTCCGAACCATGACGTTTAATGTCAATGTACTTAAGGTGTAAGTATTTAAGGTTAATCTTAGCGCTCCAGTCTGACTGCCCTAAGTTTCCCAATTTTCTGGCCTAATTTCCTAGTAAGACGCTTTCTGGTAAGACCATGGTTGCTGCCTCACCCAAGCCCGCTCTTTTAGTTTTAGCCGATGGCTCTGTGTATCGGGGCCAGTCGTTTGGCGCATCGGGCACGGCCATTGGCGAAGTGGTCTTTAATACAGGCATGACTGGCTACCAGGAGGTTTTGACCGATCCCAGCTACTGCGGTCAGATGGTGACCTTTACCTATCCAGAATTGGGCAATACAGGGGTCAACCCAGATGATGAAGAGTCGCAAAGGCCCCAGGTGAGGGGTGCGATCGCAAAAAATATCTGCCATCGCCCCAGTAACTGGCGTTCGACCCAGTCCTTATCTGACTATTTGAGTCACCATAGCATTCCGGGTATTTATGGCATTGATACGCGGGCGTTGACTCGCAAGATCCGCACTGTTGGGGCAATGAATGGCGCGATCTCTAGCGAGATCCTCAACCCCGACGACCTGCTCCAAACGGTGCAGATGGCCCCCAGCATGGAAGGGCTCAACCTGGTCAAAGAAGTCACCACCGACACGATTTACGAATGGCAAGGGGGGACTGACAGCCCTTGGGACTTTGGCCCCGAGGCTGACTCCGCCACAGCCCCATTTACGGTGGTGGCCATCGACTTTGGCATCAAGCGCAATATTTTACGTCGCCTGGCCCGCTATGGCTGTCGCGTGATCGTGGTGCCGGTAGACACTTCACTAGAGACGATTTTAGACTACCAGCCCGACGGCATTTTTCTCTCCAATGGACCGGGGGACCCCGCCGCCGTCGAAGCGGGTCCAAAAATCGTCCAGGCACTGCTGAAGCACTCGCTACCCACCTTTGGCATTTGCATGGGGCATCAAATACTGGGCCTATCCCTGGGGGCTAAGACGTTTAAGCTGAGGTTTGGTCACCGGGGGCTCAACCAGCCCTGTGGCCTAAGCCAGCAGGTCGAGATCACCAGTCAAAACCATGGGTTTGCCCTAGATGCTGACTCAGTCCCCGAGGCTGAGGTCGAGATCACCCATCTCAACCTTAACGATCGCACTGTGGCTGGCATTCGCCATGCCACCCTGCCGCTGTTTTCGGTGCAATATCATCCAGAAGCCAGCCCAGGCCCCCACGATGCCGATTATTTGTTTGCTCAATTTGTGCAAATCATGGATGACCATCGTCGGGCTAAGGAGGGGTAAAATAAGCCCACCTCGGAGGTATTCTCAGAGGTGCACATTTGAAAAAATTGGGCAGTTTAATCAGGACCGATTTTTTCCTTGCAGTCCGTGATATCCTGACCTAAAATTAATCGTCAGATTTATCCTTATCTAAAGCCCTATAGGGAGGTCATTATCGCTGAACCACTCACCCTAACCGTAAGTTTAAGAGGCACACGGGAAGTTAGGGGAAAATGTCAAATTTTTCGCCTCACAGGTCTGCTTGATGCATTTTCTGAGCCTACCTTTCGCAAAGTGCTCAATCGATACATTGAGGAAGGCCCAACCCATATTATTTTAGACTTGTCAGCCATCGACTTTGTTGATAGCTCTGGGTTGGGTGCCCTGGTACAGCTGGTCAAAAAGGCTAAAGGCGAGAGTGGTAGCGTTCAGGTGGTTACCAACCCTCGGGTGACCCAAACTGTCAAGCTGGTTCGTCTAGAGCAATTTTTATCTCTGCAGCCCAACGTAGACGCCGCCGTAGACAGCCTCAAGGATGTGTAATCCTGATTTAATGTGATAACTGAATGTGATCGATTTGGAACCCGAGGGACCGTCAAAGGCCAATGCTAGTTTGGGATTTAATATTAGTTCAGACGTTGATCCCGTAAAGCAGTTTGCACATCAGGTGGCCGGCTCTACCCGACAGGTTCAATCATTATCGCCAATTGCACTGGCCTATGTTGGGGATGCCGTCTATGAACTCTACATTCGGACCCAGCTTTTATGCCCCCCTCAACGCCCCCAGGCTTATCACGACGCCGTGGTGACTCAAGTGCGGGCTGAGCAGCAAGCAGTTTCCTTAGACAAGCTACAGCCGTATCTCAACGAAATAGAGCAAACCATGGTTCGTAAGGGGCGTAATGCTGCCCCAAAGCGCCAGCGTCGCGTTAAGGCAGACACTTACCGGCGGGCAACGGGCTTTGAGACTTTGATTGGATATCTGTATTTGACTGATCAGTCACGGCTGTTTGAATTGTTGAACAAGTTAGGCGACATTCAAAGTTAAAGCTTATCGGTTGACGGTTAAAAATTTCTCCTCTGCTGATATATGATTATGGACTGTCTTAGCAAAGGTTAAGCGGTTGTACCGCTCAAGGGGAGCTATGCCAAAGGGATCGGATTCACAGTCTAATCGACCGAAACGGAAGTCTTCTCGACCTAAATCTGGCAACACGTTTAATCGCCAGTCTGGGGACGATAAACCCTGGGATAAAGCGAGTGCTGGCAAGCCTCGCAGACGCTCTGATGCTCGGTCGAGTGGTAAGGCAAGTGGGCGACATGACGATAAGTCGGGGGGGCGATATAGCGACAAGCCTAGCAGTAAGTCAGGGAGCCGGTACGGGGATAAACCCAGCGGTAAGTTTGGTGGTAAGCCCAAGCCAGGCGGCAAGTTTAGTAGGGGCAAGTTTAGTGGCGGCAAGTTTGGCAATAAACCCAGGGGCAAGTTTAGACGAGTTTCTGATTCGGAGCCCATGGCTCGACGGCCTCGAATGGCCAATTCCGAGGAGGCTTTTGAGGCTTCTCCCAGTGCGTCCTCTGAAGAAAGAAACGATCTCATCTATGGGCGTCATGCGGTAGAAGCTGCGATCGCAAACCAACGCCCCCTCAATCGTCTGTGGGTCAACGCCCGCTTGATGTTTGATCCCCGATTTCGCCCTCTGATCTTGGCTGCTAAAGCCAACGGGGCGGTCGTTGATGAGGTTGACACTCAACGCCTCAATCAGCTGACCCAAGGGGCCAACCATCAAGGGATTGCAGCCCAAGTCGCGGCCCATGACTACGTAGAGCTTGGAGATCTCATTCAGCAGGCCAAGGCTGCTGCCCGCCGTCCGGTGTTGATTGCCGCCGATAGCATTACCGATCCACACAATTTGGGGGCGATTATTCGCACCGCTGAGGCCCTCGGGGCCCAGGGGGTGATTATTCCCCAACGTCGCGCGGTCGGGGTCACTGCAACGGTCGCAAAAGTCGCGGCGGGGGCATTAGAAACACTGCCAGTGGCGCGGGTCGTCAATCTAGGTCGGGCTTTAGAAACCCTCAAATCAAACGGGTTTTGGATTTATGGTATGTCATCGGGGGCAGACACCCCGGTTTATAAAACAGACTTTAGTGAACCCGTTGTGCTGGTGGTCGGGGCCGAAGGCGGGGGGCTTAGCCTATCGATTCAAAATCAGTGTGATGTATTGATATCAATCCCCTTGACGGGTAAAACGCCCAGTCTGAATGCATCCGTTGCTACAGGCATGATGCTTTACGAGATCTATCGTCAAGAAAGCATTAACAGATTGCCCCCTTTAAACATTGGCGGGGATCAAAAAGACGCAGTATAAAGAAGATTGGGGCTTTTTTTGCCTCTGACGAAAGATCGATTCATACACTCTATCCATTTATCTCTGAAGGGCACGGTAACTTTTTTTATGAAAGACTTGTTTAGTAACCTAATGGGTATTTTCACAAAATCCTGGTGGATCGAGGTTTCAACTGGTTCACCGAAATGTGTTTACTACTTTGGTCCGTTTGATACAGAGGCAGATGCAACGGCTGCTAAGGCTGGTTACCTTCAAGATCTAGAGCAAGAAGGTGCCCAGGGCCTGGAGGTCACTATATCCCGCCGGGAAGATCCCACTGAGCTGACCGTTGAGTTTCCTGAGGCCACCTCGGGAAACGTTAAGTCGACTCTGGGAAGCTTAGTTTAGGCCTTCCTATCCCCCAGAGTCGGGTCTCTTGGCAGACAAGTTGATGTTGGTTAGCTTGAATGGTTTTGAACCAGCAGGGTGATGTTAGCTTACCCTGCTGGTTTCGTTGATAAATACCATCAGTATTGAACACCCACTAAATCTTTTTTAACGAGCCAGGCCGCGATATCTTGATTCATCTGCTCAGGGATTTCCCATGGAAAGAGATGGGCCGTATTGGGATAGCAGCGACACTCACAGTCTGGAATATGGTGGGCTGTTTCACGGCTGGATGCCGCTGTGATGTGGCGATCTTGCTCACCGCAGAGCATTAAGCAGGGACTGGTCAAGCGCTGGAGATCAGGGAGCCGATTATATCCCTGGCGCAGCGCCTGGTTGAGAGCCTGGGTGGCCTGGGCTGATGTCTGGAGATAGGCCGATACCCCTTCGGTGGCCAGGCGCTGGTAGGCGTGGGGCGTATGCTGCTGGATCAAGTAGCGAAATAGGGAGCGCTTACCCCAGGTTTCAATATTCCAAGGCCAGGCTGGCCTGGCCCAGTTGAGCACCCCGGCTAACCCGGTGTAAAGATTATCTTGCCAGGTGATGGCAGGGTGACTGCCCCGCGGGCGAGCTGCCGTCGCAACCAGGATTAGCCCCCGCACTCGGTCAGGATGCCTGAGGGCCAGCTCCATTGCCAAAATGCCTCCTAAGGACCATCCCAAGACCAGGCAGCTCTTTTGGGCAGCTTTTGGCCCAGTCAGTAAAGGAGCCAGATCGTTCAGGTGAGTCGCCATGTCAAAATCTTCGGTAGGGCGACTCTCGCCATAACCGCGCAGATCTGGAGCGATGGTCTCAAACTGGTGGGACAGGCGTTCGGTAAACACCGACATACTGCGACCGCTGCCGGGATGACCGTGCAAACACAGCAGCTTTGGCCCCTGGCCCTGACGATGAACTTTGAGTTGCATCGGAGGGATGGGGGGTGGGGGAGGTGGAGAAGGTGAGGGAGGTGTTTTTTGGTAGTTCAGTCTATCCTCCCCCATCTCCTAACTCCTAACTCCTAACTCTTAAGTCGACACCTTGTCTCAAGTTGACGCCGGTTTAAAGTCGAGGGAGGCAGAGTTCATGCAGTAGCGTTGACCTGTGGGCTTTGGGCCGTCGGGGAATACGTGGCCCAAATGGGCGTCGCAGACGGCGCACAGCACCTCAGTGCGAATCATGAAATGGCTAAAATCTCGCTTAGTGGCGACATTCGCTGGCTGGCTGGCATCCCAAAAGCTAGGCCAGCCGGTGCCCGAGTCATATTTGGTGTCTGAGCTAAACAACTCTGAGCCGCAGCAGATGCAACTATAAATACCGGGTGCTTTGTTGTCGTGATACGCGCCACTAAAAGCGCGCTCGGTGCCTTTTTGGCGAGTCACCTGATACTGCTCGGGGGTGAGCTGGGCTTTCCATTCGGCATCGGTTTTCTGAACTTTTTGAACCATGTCTAATTTGCGAGCTATCTGTTAGAGATTTCTTTTGATCGTAACGTAAGGTTGCTAAATCCGCGCTCAACCCCTGGGTCTAGTACTGTGTCAATTTCACCACCTCACCACCTCGCCTAACCGAAATTTTAAGCTTGACACAGGGCTAGAAGACCTTTGTGATCCCCTGATTTAACTGTCGTAGACGATAGCGTCGATAGGTGAGCAGGCTGCCCCCGGAGAGGACAAAGGCAGCCAAGGGGGCAGCAATGGGCACCCAGGCATTGACTAAAAAGAAGCCCACGCCCACACCGGTAATGGCAGTACCGCCGCCCAAGCCGGCCAGGCCAAATCGTGATGGCTGCCGGATTAGCCAGGTGAGTGCCCCACCGGCCCCAGCACAGAGGCAAATCCAGCTGATCTCGATCCAGTCGGGCCAGGCCCAGGGCAGTGATTGATTATCGAGCACCGCCGTCAAAAACTGGCTCACCATGTGGCCGTGAACTTCAACGCCGGACATTTGATGGTTATCGCCCCCGAGCAAACTATAGGGGGTTAAATGTCGGTCTGGACTGGTGTAGGCCGTGGTGCCAATCAGGATAATTTTGTCTTTAACCCAGCTAGGATCGACGGAATTGTTGAGAACATCCGATAGGGAGACCTGTTGAGCTGCATTCTGGGAGGAGCGATAGGTGAGAAATATCTGATACCCCAGGGCATCTACCGATTGATAGCCGCCAAAGGTGGAGGTCATCGCATTGAACGTGGTGTCACCGATAACCATGGTGTCCGGATCGTCAGCACTGGGGGCAAGCTCAAGCCTGTGTTGTTGGTAGAGATAGTCCGCTGCAACCTGTAGGGCAAAGGAGGGAATGACTTCGCCATCAGCATAGTTCTCAGAGTTGGCGAAAAAGAGATTACGACGAACTTTGTTATCAAAATCGGTTGGGAAATCGTTAAAGCCGACCTGTTCGTGGGCGAGCTCCGGGGGGGGCGGGATAATATTGCCATCATCGTCACCCAGTTTAGTAATCCCAATGATGTTTTCAGCCTGCAGGCTTTGGATTAAGGCTGCGCGCCCGGTGCCCTGGGGGATATTACGATGAAGATCGAGCCCAATTGTCGTGGGCTGATGGGCTTGTAGGTTTTCAATGGCGTCAGCGATAACCTGATCAGATGGAATCTC
Source organism: Cyanobacteria bacterium J06635_1 (assembly GCA_039820425.1). Classification (GTDB taxonomy): domain Bacteria; phylum Cyanobacteriota; class Cyanobacteriia; order Phormidesmidales; family Phormidesmidaceae; genus SIO4C1. The sequence continues at coordinate 10,447 of JBCBQD010000023.1, read as the reverse complement.
GGTTTGTAAATTGTTTAAATCTTGCTCGGTAATGCCGACGATCAGCAGGCGGGGATCGGGACCGGGATCGCTGCGGTGGCTCATGAGCCAGTCGTGGGCCAAGAGTTCAGCAGGCACAAAGGCACCTATCTGACGCAGCCCGAGGGTTAACCCAGCGGCGGTGAGAGTGGCGATCGCAACCGCTCTCAAGCTCTCTTTCCAGGTTGGCTGCCACACCGTTTGCAACGGCATAAAGGTCTCAGGAAAGGCGGTGAGGGGGAGCTCCTTGGGCAGCTCATCGAGGCGATCGAGATCCCGTAGTACCTCATCCACGCTCTGGTAGCGCTGATAAAAGTAATGGCGCACCATCTTGTTGATCAAAATTGTCAGGCCAGGACTAACCTGGGCGAAGTCTTGCCAGCGCAGCTCCAGGGAGCCTTCCAATTCAGGAATATCAGTGGGGGTACGACCGGTCAGGGCGTGTATAGCAGTCATGCCCAGGGCAAAAACATCGCTGCTATGGCGTGGCTTACCGGCGAGTTGCTCACTGGGGGTATAGCCCTGGGTACCGATCCCCACGGTCAGGTTGGTCATCTCGCCTGAGACAATCTGGGTGCGGATTTCTTTGACCGCCCCAAAGTCGATCATCACCAGCTTGCCGTCGCTGCGCCGTCGGATAAAGTTGTCGGGCTTGATATCGCGGTGCAGTACATGGTGCTCATGGACAAATTTAAGAATCGCCAGCGCCTCGCGCAGCAGCTGGATCGTTTTAGCTTCGTCATAGCGGCCCACGCGCTTAATTTCGTCTCGCAGGGGCTCACCGTCGATAAATTCTTGAACCAGGTAAAACTCCTGGTTGTCTTCAAATGAATCAAGCAGTCGGGGAATGCAGGAATGCTCCCCCAGACGCTTGAGGGTATTGACCTCAGTCTCAAACAGCCGCCGTGCCACCTTCAGAAATACCGCATCCTGGCTGGCAGGCTTAAGCTGCTTGACCACGCACTGGTACTCCCCTGGCCGTTGGGTATCGATCGCGATGTAAGTTTGGCCAAAGCCACCCGCCCCAAGTACCCGAATTAATTTGTAGCGTCCCGCGAGTACCTGACCTAACATTCGTCCCCAAAGCTGCAGCTTAAGTAGTTATTCTACCCGCTGAGCTTAAGGGAGGCGACTGGTTAGGGGGTACGGACAGTGGGGAGATTTTAGGTAATAGGGTAGTGGGTAGTGGGTAGTGGTAGTGGGTAGTGGGTTTAAATTACCCCACCTTTTGCCTTTCACCTACCGAGCAGGGCAGCGTTCGTAGCTGAAATAGGCGTCGTCTGGGTTATCAAACGATAGGCCCTCGCTGAGTTGAACGTTCCAAAACCCGTCGTATTGCTGTTCGTTCAAGGCCAGGATTTCAATGGTGTAGCTGCCTGCATTGGGATGATCGCCGACATAGATAGCGCCGGGGCTGGTGATCCCAAATTCGGTGATCTTTTCTGGGCTGAGGGGGCCGTAAATGCCTTTGTAGGCGGTTTGCCAACTGCTGTCGAGGTTGCGCATCCAGAGATAGTCACCGTCTTGGGTGAAGACATAGCGACTGCGATCGCACTCACCGGGGGCTGACCACTCTCCCACCAGCAGGGCAGGGTCCACCTCTCCCTCCGTTTCAGCTACAGTTTCAGCCTCAGCCTCGATTTCGGGGGAGGGCTCAGGGTTAGGTTCAGGGGTAGTTTCAGACGTCGCCTCAGGGTCAGGTTCGGTGGCAATGGGGTCGGTCGGCGCTGCGGTCACGGTCACGGTGTAGGCTCCGAAGCCAGCCGCATCATAGGAATTAGCGACGATCATATACTCCCCCGAGACCGGCAGGTTCACGGTCAGGCTGGCGTCGGTTGAACCGTCAATGTCATCATTCTCGGCAAGCTTATTGCCGTCGGGGTCAACTAAAAACAGATAGGCATCAAAGTCTGGACTGCTGAGCGTGATGGTGACTTGCTGACCGGCCTCTCCCGTAAAGCGGTACAGGTCGTACAGACTGTTATCGTCGAGTCGATTGTCGTTGGCTTCTAATTGCCCTTGCTCACTCAATATTGCTGTATTTTGAGCCAGGCTAGTCGGGCTTAAGGCGACCAGGCAGCCCAGGCTCAGGGCCCCAGATAGGGCTAACTTTAAAGACTGCATAGATGTCTGTTCCTCATTGCACGCCCATCAGGGGTGACTGCAGGTATTATGCCCACCCTAACTGTAATTTTCTTCAACATACAGAGAAGTAAGGAGGCAGGCAGTGCAGGGGGCTTTTTTGAATATTGCAGCGGGTGAGGGGGGAAATCCGGAAAGGTGGGGAAGTGGGGAGGTGGGTAGTGGGTGGTGGGTGGTGAGTTAAAAAAATCCCTGTCATTGCTGACAGGGATAGACCTAAGGATTTGAGACATGGGACTTAGATAAGTCATTCCAAGATGAGTCATTCCAAGCCAATTACAGCTGCATGGGTTGCACGGGCTCTGGGCGGGTGACATTATCCAGGAATTCGCTGGCGTTGGCGGCTGGGGCAATTGTGAGGGATGCGATCGCAAGTCCTGCTGCAACAGCCGCTATGGTCGAAACTTTAAGGTTGAAGTGTTTCATTTTGACCTCCTTGAAATCTAACTTTCAAGTTTTGTTCTTTCAAGTTTCATTAATAAATAGAATGCCTTAGCCGTCTGAGTTGGCTTTGAGCCTAACCTGAGCCAGACCTGAGAAGTGACCGAGAAAAGCTGAGCACCGCCTATAATTGGCTTGCTGAAACGGGGAAAAGCAGTGCTAATCAGAGGAACGACGCGGCTGTTGGGGGTCATTGGGCATCCGATCAAACATTCGAAATCACCGTTGATGCATAATGCTGCGATCTCAGCGCTGGACCTCGACTATGTATACCTGCCCTTCCCCATTGCCCCGGCGTCACTGTCGGATGCAGTGAAGGGGTTTGAGGCGATGGATCTAAAGGGATTTAACATCACCATCCCCCACAAGCAGACGATTATGCCGCTACTGAGCAAAGTCACCGATGTAGCCCAGGCCATCGGCGCGGTGAATACAGTATGGCGAGGGGAGTCAGGCTGGTGTGGCACCAATACCGATGCGACGGGTTTTTTAGCCCCACTGCAGGCGTGCGATCGCAACTGGAGGCAGGCCCCTGCGGTGATTTTAGGTAACGGCGGCGCTGCCAGGGCGGTGGTGGCCGCCTGTCATCAACTGGGGTGTCCTGAGATTTGGGTGGTGGGCCGCAATAGCGATAAGCTCCAGGTGTTTCTGAGTAGCTGGCAAACCTCTCCACTGCGGCCCAATCTTTTAGTCAAGCCTTGGGATACCCTGGATCGGCTCTTACCCCAGGCAGGACTCGTGGTGAACTCAACCCCGGTGGGGATGCATCCTCAGATCGAAGCGTCACCCCTAACATTGGCGCAGATGCAGACCCTACCTCAAGATGCGATCGCCTACGATCTCATCTACACACCGCGCCCGACCCAGTTTCTCAAACAGGCAGCATTACTGGGGCTAAAAACCTTTGACGGTTTAGAAATGCTCGTACAGCAGGGAGCAGCAGCCTTGGAGATTTGGATTGGCCAACCTGCGCCGGTGGAGGTGATGCGGAAAGCATTGGTTGGGGATAAGCGAAATTAAACGCGATATCCAACTTGGGATTAAATCACTAGCCGCTTTCGGGGGCTGGAGACAGTTAAACTGATTAAGTTATCAGTCATCCAATCAAAATCAAGAGAAGGTTAATCCAATGAGGATTCGAGCTACCATTGTGGCCTTTTTAGTGGGGCTGATGGGCATGCTGAGCTGCGTCACAGCGGCTCCGACCTACGCCCTGACTCAAATTGATCTGCAAGATATTGACTACAAAACCTGCCCCGCTGAGTATTCCGACGGGATTGTGGGCGCAGGCAGTATGGTCGAGGCGACCTGCTACCTGATTATTGGCAAAGCGATCAATCGCTCGGGCAAGCCCGTCCTCAATGCCGATATTTTTGGTTTTATCTACGATGCCAATAACGATCCGGTGATGCAAAACCGTAATCGACTGGGGTCGATTGAGTATGTGCCCCCCGGAGAAAGCGAGTTTGAACTGAGGATTTCGGTGGCGTCTAACCAGCCGCCACCGCTCAAACTCAAAAAGTTTAAGGCGTCTGGATTTGCGGGGAAAGTCAGACGATAGACGAGTTATCCGCTTATGTGCTGGGTGAGTGCGCTGCGCTGGTGAGATGGTGAATCCGTTTGTCTAACCGCCTCACGAACTCACTAAGCGAAGCGACTCACCACCTCACCTTCCCAGGAAAACTTCAGTTTCTAGCGCTATCCAGAGACTAAAACTAGCTAAAACGAAGAGTAGCTCATAAAACTACCCCCGCTGGTGTAGGCAATATAGGCCACTCTCGATAACGCCTGCGAGATGAACTGCAAAACGATGAAAGCCAAAATCGGTGAGAAATCAATGCCGCCGATCGCAGGGATGATAGAGCGGAACAGATTTAGATAAGGATCTGTTATCTGGCCCAATGCCGATAGGAGGGGATTACTCCAATCGATGTTAGGAAACCAAGTCAGCAGAATCCGAATGATCAGTAGGACAGTGTAAATGCTAATAAACTGAGCAAGTGCCTGGGCCAGTAGTTGAAGCATGATGGTCTATACGAACAAAAGGTGCAAACTAAATTGAGTTTATCTAGCTAAAGTGTAACTGATGAATCCCCTTTCGCTGTCAATCCCCACATCCTTTCTATAGGATCAGAAATCTAAACGATCAGGAATCTGTCAGATTTGAAGGGTCATAGGTTGAAACCACCTCAGGATGACCATTGACGGTGCCTAGCTGCTGACGAACATCCTCAATCGCTGTGTTGAGCTGGGCAATTTTGTCTTCTAGCCCCCGGCGAGCAATTTCCATTTGCTCCTCGGTACTGGCTTCAGCTAAGTTGCGTTTGAGATCATCTGAAATCAGACTGAAATCTTCGTCGTCGTTGGCCGGTTGCTGAATTCGGGAAGCGGCTAAGGCCCCAATCACTCCCCCCAAGAGGCCCCCAACCAGGGTGCCTAACAAAAATCCACTGCCAAAATTGTTGGGTTGACTCATAGGTTTACACCGACGGTTGCCGGTCTCCAAACGGTCGTTTTACGTCTAACTACTAACTAATAGATTACCGTCATAGCGCTAGATTACCGTCATAGGCCGCCCTGTGCTGGATACAATACGCTGAATACAAACACTAGGTTGCAAACGTGCGATCGCCAGCGTCGCCCAGACCTGGCACAATAAACCCGTTTTCGTCCAAACTTTCGTCAATGGCAGCTGTGTATATGTTGAGCTGGGGGTAGGCCTCTGACAACTTTTGCAGGGCCGGGGCCGCAGCCACGATGCAGACAATTCTGACCAGGGCAGGGTCAATGCCGCGCTGGGTCAGCTCTGCCATGGTTGACATGAGCGTGCCGCCAGTGGCGAGCATGGGCTCGCTGATCAACACGTGGGTTTGCGGATCGAGCTGAGCAGGCAGTTTGTTGAGATAGCAGGTTGCTTGTAAGGTTTCTTCGTTACGCACAAAGCCAAGATGGTATACCGACGCATTGGGCAGGGCGGCTTGGACACCCTCCATCAGGGCTAGCCCTGCCCGCAAAATGGGTAAGGCAATAATCGGCACCTCTGGATTCACAAAGGTAGCCGGGCAAGGGGCCAGAGGGGTCTGAACGGTGGTATCGAGGGTGGGTAGCCACTCTCGCACAGCTTCGTAGGTGAGCCAACGCCCCAACTCGGTCATGGCAGTGCGAAACACACCGGATGGGGTGGCGGCATCACGGACGACCCCCAACCAATGTTTAATCAGAGGATGGGGAGGGACATAAATCCGCATTTGCAGGGCCATAACGTCTGTGCGAGGTAGAAATCTGCATCATCATAAGCCTTCGGGAGTGGGCAGGTCTAGCGGATCAGGGGCAAAGGTAGAAAGGCACAGGGGGATATGGAGTAGGGGCGACGCGGCTGCTCGCCCTTCAGGATTTAGAGGGGAGCAGGGGAGCAGGGGAGCAGGTAGGATGGGCATTGCCCACAGATCTTCATCGTTCATCGTTGATAGAGATGAGTTTATGGCAGAGGGGTCTGTTTTTGACGTGATCGTAATTGGGGCAGGTATTGGGGGGTTGGTGACGGCGTCCCAACTGGCGGTTAAGGGGTTGGATGCCTTGCTGCTGGAGAAGTATCTAATCCCTGGGGGGAGTGCGGGCTACTTTGAGCGGGACGGCTACCGATTTGATGTGGGGGCGTCGATGATTTTTGGGTTTGGTCAACAGGGGACGACCAATCTACTGACCCGAGCCCTGGCGGCGGTGGGAATGTCTTTAGAAACCATGCCGGATCCGGTGCAGATCCACTATCACTTGCCGGAGGGGTTAGATCTCAAAGTCCATCGCGGGTATGAGCGGTTCTTAACGGAGTTGATCCAGCGATTTCCCCATGAGGCAAAGGGCATTCGTCGGTTTTATGACGAATGCTGGAGGGTGTTTAATTGTCTTAACCGAATTGAGCTGCTGTCGCTAGAGGAGCCTCGCTATGTGGCCCGGGTATTTTTGCAAGAGCCGTTGGCCTGTTTGGGGTTGGCGCGACGATTGCCAGTGAATGTAGGGGCGATCGCAAACCGCTATCTAAAAGATCCTACCCTGCTGAAATTTATCGATATGGAGTGCTACTGCTGGTCAACGGTGACCGCCGAGCGGACACCACTGATCAATGCGGGCATGGTGTTTAGCGATCGCCACTATGGTGGGGTTAACTACCCGAAAGGCGGTGTTGGGCAGATTTCCCTGGCCCTGGCTGAGGGGTTTGAGAAAGCGGGAGGAACACTGCGATATCGGGCGCGAGTAACCAAAATCTTGACCAAGCGCGGTAAAGCGGTCGGGGTGGAACTGGCGACAGGGCAGTGCTATTGGGCCAGGCGCATTGTCTCCAACGCGACTCGTTGGGATACGTTTGAGCAGCTGCTGGATGAACCGCTGCCCCCCAAGGAACAGCGCTGGCGGCAGCACTATGAGCCCGCCCCCAGTTTTTTGAGCCTGCATCTAGGGATTGATGCATCGGTATTCCCGACAGCCACCGAGTGTCATCATGTGATTCTCGAAGACTGGTTTCGTTTAGAGGCCGCAGATGACCTCTGGAATGGCACCTTACTGGTTTCGATCCCCACTGTGTTAGACCCTGACTTGGCCCCCGCCGGACATCACATTGTCCATGCCTTTACCCCGAGCTGGCTGACTGACTGGGAGAAACTGCCTGCCTCAGAGTACTTGGACAAGAAAGCAAAAGCTGCTCAAGTTTTGATTCAACGTTTGGACAAGGTTTTCCCTGGGTTAGCAAACGGGGTCCGTCACCAATCGGTGGGCACCCCAAAAACCCATCGCCGCTTTCTAGGGCGAACTGCCGGGACCTATGGCCCCATCCCCAGCCGTCCTCTACCAGGATTACTGAAGATGCCGTTTAACCGGACGTCTATTCAAGGACTCTATTGTGTTGGCGATAGCACCTTTCCAGGGCAGGGACTTAACGCAGTGGCGTTTTCCGGCTTTGCCTGCGCCCATCGTGTAGCGACAGATTTGGGGTAACGCCTTTCGCCCTGTTCCTTTCGCCTTTCGCCCTCTTAACCTTTAACCGAAACCAACGCCCGCAACGCCGACGAGGCATCTGCAAACCGCTCTCGATAATTTAAACACAGTAGCTGATCGATAAACTCCGCCAGGGAATCGCTCACATTGGCAAAATTACGCCAGTTAAGTTTGCTGCCAGTGGCGCGCTGGGTCAGGGTTTTGGCTTTAGGGCCAACCAGTGACCACAGCAGGGTCACCCCCACGGCATAGAGGTCGCTGCTCAGGGTGGGTTCGCCGATGCGTTGCTCCATGGGAATGTGACCCCGCTGGCGCAGCAGCTCTTTGCGATGGAAAGCGGAGTACTGGCTCAGGCTGATCAGCAACCGCTGGGTGATGCCCAAGTCAAACAGCATCAGCTGCTGGTCCTGCTGACGACGTAGCAGGTGATTGATTTGTAAATCGCCGTGGACGCAATGTCGCCGGTGGAAGGGCTCGAGCAGGGTCAGTAGCTCATGGGCCAGCGCGATCGCAGCCGATGATGACAATCTGTGTCTAGGGGTTGAAAAGGTCTCCGAGAGTAGCTGCCCTTCAACAAACGGATACACGATGTAAAATGCCCCATTGTCAATAAACACATCGACGGGGCTGGCAATTTGGTCGTGCTGAGTGGTGAACTCCAGCGACCTCAGCTCGCGCTTAAAAAATTTACGGGCGAGGGACCACAGTTTGGGGTTGGTAATGCCCAGGTCAATTTTTTTGAGGATGTATAGTTTGGGGATGACGGCCTCAGTCTCTCGGGCTAGAAAAAGCTGATCCAACTGAGCCTCTACCAGGCATCGACACACCTGATAGCGGTTGGCTAGCACTAGGCCAGAGCCAGCCAGGGCTTTGATGGGGGCAGCCGCTGGCGTTTTGAGTTTAGGGTTGGGGGGCAGTTTAGGATGGGCTAGCAGTTTAGGGTTGGGGGGGACTGGCGGTTGCTGCGATAGTTTGGTGGGTGAGGGCTCCGCTGGTTGTTCAGGAGGGGCAGACGGCTGGGGTGATAAGAGATCAAGCTGGGTGCGAATGCGTGCGATCGCAACCGCAAAATCGCTGTCTTTAGTGATGTAGTCATTGGCTCCGAGATCAAAGGCCCGCACCATGTCATCGCGATGGTCCTTAGCCGTCACCATGATCACCGGCAGCTCAGTCCGCGAATAGCGCTGTCGAATCTGGCCAAGGATTTCCCAACCATCTACCTGGGGCATCACCAGATCCAGTAGGACCAAATCAATCTCAGCCTGCTTTTCAAGGATCAGCTGCAGGGCGGCTGGGCCTTCAGCGACGGACCGGACCTCGTACCCGAGCCGCTGGAGCTGGTCTTTAAAGAGTTCTCGACTCACGGTATTGTCATCGACCACCAATAGTCGCTTGGCCGTGCTGTCAGGTTTAGGAGCCGATAAAGAAAAATTCGGGGTCGTTTGGGGTAGCACCGGCTGAAACTCTGGTGCGGTCGCCATCGCCCCCACGAACGAGGCTATTTTTTGTTGCAGACGATTGAAATCAATGGGTTTGGTTTCATGCTCATCACAACCCGCCGACAGGGCTTTTTCTCGATGGCTGATCCCCTTTGTAGTCAGCGCAATGATAGGAATTTTTCGGGTGGCTTGATCGGCTTTGAGCTGCTGGGTGGCCTGCCAACCATCTAAAACCGGCAAGTTCATGTCCATCAAAATTAGGTCAGGCTCAACCTCGGTGGCCAGTACCAACCCCTGTTGACCATCCTTCGCGATCGAGACCGTATAGCCGTGCCGCCGCAGCCGACGACTAAGCATGTCTTGATTGAGGGCGTTATCTTCGACCAGTAAGATTTTGGGCATGGATGGTAACTACAGTTGGCTGATGCACAGACCTGTGATGCCCCCCTGGATGAGCGTCTGCTTTATAAGGCTGCCCTGAATAGCTGCAATCTTTGACAAGGCGACTATCTGGTATCACAACCAGGGAAAAGACGACGGAAATTTGAGTATCTCCAGTGCGTGCTTGAACAGGTCTTTAGCTATTTACAGGTTCACCGGTTTCGGCTCAGGGTAGTTTCCATGAGACTTTACAGCTCTGTGTAAGACTACATTTTATGGTCGTTTCAGACGTTGGGGAAGGTGAGTTGGTGGGTGATAGGTGAGTGATGGGTGATAGGTGATGGGTGGCAGACCTAAAACCTAAGACCTAATCCATCTTTTTGAAAAATATTAGGGAAATTTACTCTGTAAAAACTCAAGGACATGCAGCGAAGATTTATTAAATGAATTCGGTAAATTCTACAGGTTGAAAGACATATTTTATTTTGAATAAATTTGATTTGGAGTCGCTTTTAGAAAAGTTTGCGCAAATTTACAGAGCCTTTTTCAGGGTTAATGACCAACGCTCGGTATCTCTGCTGAACCGGTTGTCTGTAGTTGATATCGCCAGCGTTCCGAGACTTTACCAACCCTTGTTCCTTATCAACGAACTGATGTCTGTAGAAAGCAATAGTTACTTAAAACCATCGTTGGTGTATTCACTATGTCAGTCGCTACTATGTCTTCCACCGCTACCGCAAACTTTGACATCACCTATTCCGGATTTTGCCGACGAGAAGCCTCTAGAACCCTAAAACTCGGTGAAATTTTGAAACTAAGAAATATGTTGACCTCAGAGCAATTGCAGGCTGCCCTAAATATTCAACGCTTGAGCAACCACAAATTTAAGCTGGGTGAAATTTTGGTTGCTCAAAATCTAATTAGCCAGATTGATCTCCAGAAAGGATTGATGGAACAAGCCTGGCGCAAACATGGGTTTTGGGTGATTGACTAGAGGAGTGCTACTCAGTTTAGCCAAGCCCCACCCTGCGGTATCG
>JBCBQD010000022.1:0-37949 GCA_039820425.1 Cyanobacteria bacterium J06635_1 | reverse complement strand
AAAACTGTCATCTGTCTTGCAATCTCTCGTGCCCATCCTAAAACTATCCCCTGCTGGCTCAATCTCCTGAACGGTGGACAATGCCCACCCTACCCTCTCCTGGGTCACCATTAAGAAACCATCGTTTGTTCCCAATGTTGCTTTAGCTCTGCCATCCAAGCTTTCGTGCCAAAAACGCCTACCAACAACCCTTTTACCGTGAAATTAACATCCAAAGCTTCCCAATGTAACCCATCACCCGCAGGGGTTACCTCAACTTCTACGATAAGATCGGCGGGTGCATTGGCTAACCCCTGAGCAATTTTTCCACCACCATAGTCGGGAATTGCTCATCTGCATATAACTCAGCCATTGTCTGCCCTAAGCCGTTTCTCGCATATTCATATCTTCTTCATCCGCATCCTCCTGCGCTTTTAGAGCCGCGACAATTTCGTCTGTATGGACTTTGGCATAGGCCCATGCCTCTACCAAGTCAGTTGCAGTCAGGTCAGGATAGCCCTCTAAAATTTGACCGTCGCTCATCCCCTGCTGCCGATAGCTCACCAATAACCAAACCGGAATTCGGGTTTTAGCAATGCAAGCATCACCGCCCATCACACCCGGCGTTTTAGTAATGCCCCGTGCAGGCTCTGACATCGCCTGTAGCAAGACGCGAATGGCAGCCAATTGATCATCCGGGCTTAGGCTCAGTAACTGACGTTCTAATTCTTGGGTGGTCATGGCAGACTACTCCAATAACTTCTCTAATTCTGCCACTTCTATCGCCATGACGTGCTCTAGCTTTAGCAAACGTTCCATTGTCACCTTGGGCGCTTCATAATACACCGCGTCTTGCTCGATCTGGCGATAGCGACTGGCCGAGAGGTCGTACTTATTGGCGGTTACCTGCGCTTTATCCACCCAAAACTGCCGGTTGAGTTGGTCTAACTCTGCCTGCAATGGTTGGATCTCTGCTTTTAGCTGGTTGAGTGTTGCCTGGGTATCTGCCAGGGCCTGTTTGGGGTGCTCGTCCCCGTCTGGGGCAATGGCTTCCTCAAAGGTCAGTCGGTGGATGTCTCCGTCTAGCGCCAGCCGTTTGTCTTTGAGCGGGGCTAGCTCAGCCTTGAGGGTGGTAACCCGCTGCTGCCGCTGTGGCCAGGTTGGGCTGCACCGACGCCAGCGGCGACTGATGGGTGCGAATGTGAGCCAGACGGACCAAATCTTCGGGGCTAAACACCCCAGCCACCAACCGTTTATTAGCGGTACCCATCTCCCAAAAGTAGGTGGTGGTGTAGTCGCTAAAAAAGGCAAAGGGAAAGACGTTATAGGTCCCTGCTGCATCGCTGACGTAAACACTGGTCTGGGTTTGGGCTGCGATCGCATCTTTAGCCTTAGCCTCTAGCACCGCCATGAGTGTATTTCCGACAAACAGGACATAGTCTACTTTGCGATTGCCCCCCATCGGATACTCAGCAATGGCCAGGTTTCGCCCCACCTCAGGACGGGTGCCTTTAGCGTGACGCAGGTTTTCGGTATCCGCTTCCCAACCCACCCGTCGCAGCTGTTGATCAATCAGTTGACGCACTTCCCTTTCAGTCAGCTCAATGGCCTCGGCAAAGGTCTGACTACGCTGGCGGGTTTCTTGCTGCTGTCGAGGCGATTGATTCGCCGCCGCAGCTTGAAGCGCTTTTAGCTTTTCTGACAAAGTCTGGGCATGGGCTTCTGCAACCTGTCTGCGTTGAGATTCCTCAGCGGCCACCGCCTGCGCTGATTCTGCCGCCTGCTGATTAACCTGGGCAGCTTGTCTTAGTTGAGCAATTTGCGCCTGGATAGCGGCATCGGCTCCACCCGCTGGCGGCGGTATAAACACCTGAGGCTGAAAACTCGTATCTCCAAACGTTTGATGAAACCAGATGGCCAACTGGTGGGCATACCTGAGATGGGCAAGGGCTAACTGGTGACTGCCTACCCGATCATGGACCGCATCGTTCCCCTGCTTGCGTAACCAGTGGAATAAATCCAACACCCTGGGGGATAGGCGTTTTCGCCTGAGGCGCTTGAGCAGGTCATTTTGAGACTCCCCTGCATAGGCAGGTAAATTATAGTGGGCCGCCGTCAACTGAGCCAGTAACTCGCCATACTGCCGCAGCTTCATCAGACAGGTGTTGGGGTCTTCCGCATAGTAGCGTTCAGCAAAGGTCCCCAAAACGACCAGTTCGCGATCATGGACGGCCAGAAAACTAAAATTTCTAGATACCTGCATGTAACTGCTTCCCGCTAGCTCAGATGCCTTTGGATTTATTAATCCCTGACAAATTCTTCAATGAACCGGCTTTAAGGATAATTCATCAACGGATATTGTTCTATACATTGGCCTAACGTACAAAACGGGCAAGCTTAGTCCCTAAATTTAGTCCATTTCGAAAATATCTCGGCCCATCTGCTTATTCAGCTATTCTGTCTAAATCGCAGGGGGATGCCAGTCCTCGGCTATCCATATTTTGCGTGATTCAGTAACATACTTATTTAGAATGGGAGGCGAAACCCACCGGGAATCGGCAACTCATCTTGAATCTCATCGATCACCCGATCGGTTACGCGGTCAACCACCACATTGGCAACGGCATTGAGGGCCGCATTGGTGAAACTGCTATTGCCGGTGGCGGCGACATCAAAGATGCAACCGTCCATCATGTCTTCCTCAACGCCAGCGGCTTCGCATTCGGCCACAGCGGCCTCCAGGTCAGCGTCGCTGACGCCATTGAGGGTGAGGAACTGCTCGGGGAAAGCACGATTGGTAAAGCTGGCGGTGGTCAATTTGGTTTCTGCGAACTGACCAGTCAGCGCTTGCGCTATCGCGACCCACCATCGGCATAATATTCAAAAATCTGGCCCCGCTGACGGTAATCACCTTGACGGCGATCTGGTCACCGCTGGGCCACAGCACCGTGTAGTGGCGATCGTCCTGGCGCTGAATCTCGCCGCCGTCGGGCAGCGCAAAGGCATTGTCTGTAAAATCAATCGGCTGACCATCCACCCACACCGGGTCACCACTGCCGTCGGGGGGGATACATAAAAGCTATGGAATGGTTTTGTCATCTCTTTCTACAGGGGCGATGCTAACCATTCCGTTCATATCCTTAAACCTTCTTACTGGCTAGCACCTTGATCTTAGTAATTAACGAATGCTTGAGGTTGTCATAGTCTGTGGCAGACCCGGAGGTGGGCTTTGGAAAAAAGTCTAAGGCACCGGCCTGCATGAGGTTAAAGATATTATCTATATCGGTGGGATGCACCGTGTTGCTCACCACGAGAATGGGGCGAGGGCATTCAGACATCACTTTTTCTGTAAATTCCAGACCATCCATCTTGGGCATTTGTAGGTCGGTGCAAACGACATCTGGCATGGTTTGGGCAATCACCCTGAGCCCTTCCGCTCCATCTTGGGCTGTGCCTACCACATCGACTTCAGGGGACGAATCAATTAACCGTTGCAAAATTTGCAGTGCGATCGCAGAATCTTCAACGAGAACAACTTTAATCGGATTAGTCATGATTAAATTAACCTCCTAAGGGTATTGATAAGTAAACTTTGATCAAAATCACCTTTGGTGATGTAGGCATTGGCTCCGGCCTCAGCGCCGCGCCGCTGATCTTCCTCCTTGGCCAGAGTTGTCACAAGCACAATCGGCAATGTCTCATATTTTGAATATTGTCGAATTTGGCTGGTGAGCCCTAAACCATCCAGATTGGGCATTTCCACATCAGACACCACCGCGTCAAAGATCTCCCCCTGCAATTTATCGAGTCCATCCAGCCCGTCTACTGCTGCGGTAACGCGATATCCCGCACCGATTAGAATGCGCTGCATCAGGGTGCGAATGGGCAGTGAATCTTCCACTAGCAGAACTTTAGGGGGTGCTTTAGGAGCGGTTGTCATTGACCGATTTTCCGCCCCAGCATCAGTCTCCCCCGCCTGGGTCGATTTGATCAGATCCTGGGGGTTGAGCACCATACAGACTTCGCCTGTTCCAAGGATAGTCGCACCGACAATATTGCGAACCCGCTTGAGTAACTTACTATGGGGCTTTAGAACAATGTCTTGCTGATCAAGTAAGTCATCAACAAACAATCCCAAGCGTTCTGAGCCAACTTTGAGGACAATACAGGAAACCGGTTTAGCCTCAACGCTCAACGCTCGAGGTTGGGCTGTGACCGATACCGGCAGGTCTAACAAGTCGGTGAGCCAGGCCACAGAAAGGGGATGATCTTGGTAGTGAATGGTGGGGCTACCTTCGAGAGCAAAGACATCTTGCGGATCAACCCGCATCATCACATCGACAAACTCGATGGGGATTGCATAGGGGGTTTGATTGACCGTCAAAATTAGAGCAGCAGTGGTGGCTAAACGGGTGTTTAGACTAAATCGGAAGGTGCAGCCCTGGGCCGGAGTCGAGTGTACCTGGATAGCCCCCCTCAGTTGTTCAACATTCACCCGCACCACATCTAGGCCCACCCCTCTGCCAGACATCTCGGTCACGGTTGTACGGGTGGAAAACCCCGGCGCAAAGATCAGGTTTTGGATTTGCTCAGCACTCATCCTGGCCAACTCTGCCTGGGTATACAGCCCCCGATTCAAAGCGGTTTGCTGAATGCTCTCCAGGTCGAGGCCCCGGCCATCATCAACGACATCAATCCCGATTCGGGAGCCCATTTGATAGGCCTTTAGGTAAATTGTTGCCGTCGGAGATTTGCCTGTGACAATCCGCTCACTAGGGGGTTCAATGCCATGATCAATGGCATTGCGGATCAGGTGGGTGAGCGGAGCCTTCATTTCTTCTAGAATCCGTTTATCCGCCTGGGTCTCCCCTCCCTCAATCACCAGGTTGATATGTTTACCTTGCTGCTTTGCCAAATCTCTAACCATGCGAGGAAACAGGTTAAATAGACTAGACAAAGGTAACTGACGGAGTTTAAGAATGTCTGTTTCTAAATCACTCGAGATGGTTTCTAACTGGGCAGAATCTTCATGGGCTTTTGAGTGCAACTGCTTTAACAGTTCTCCGAGCTGTTCTAGACGTCCTTCGTTAAGCTGTTGCAATTCTTGTAGGGGAATCAATCCTTCAGGGCCTAACGATTGTTCTAGAGGCCCCACCGCTTGACGCTTAGCTGATACAGCTTGACTCCATCCTTCCCAAAAAGCCAGAACTTTTTCGATGGTCTCGATGCGGTGGGCAATGCGCCGTTTGGTGACGGCTAACTCCCCCGCCTGGGTCATGAGGGTGTCAAGCTTGGCCGACTCAACCCGCACGGTGTTAATTCGATCAGCTTCACTATCCTTTGATTTCCCGTTTGAGATCTCGGCTGGTATCGCAGCTGGCTTCACGGGTGAGGCAACTGGGGTGACGGTTTTGAGATCTGGCTCCATCGGGTCTATAGAGAGCTGGGACCGGGTATGCTCCAGCTCTCTTTTGTCTGATGATGGGGTGGAGACAGCGACAAGACTCATACTCGCGTCTGGAACTGGCTCTAGGGTCGGGGCATCGTCAGCATTGATGAGCTGGGCCAAAACATGAAACACGCTGACATCTGCTGAGTCACCGGTTACCGCCTCGTGAGCTATTTTGCGCAAGGCATCAAGCCCCTGGTAGAGGCAATCACATAGACTTGGGGTTAACTTCCGCTCACCCTGGTCTATAGCGCTCAACAGACTTTCCATCTGGTGGGTTAACGTTTCAGCATCCTGCACCCCGAGCATACGAGAATCTCCTTTGAGGGAGTGGGTCGCCCGCAGCAATGCCTCGAGTTTGGCCAAGTCATCAGGATGCTTTTCTAGATGGAGTAAGCCTGCCTCAAGTTTGTCTAAGTGATCTTCACTCGCATTTCGGTAAAGTGTCCGTAGCTCTTCGTCTTCGATAAACATGGCGTTAGTCTGGTGATTGGGGTAGATCGGGCAGGGCAGGGCCTCTACCCTAGAGCAACAGGCTACACGGAGACCTGGAGCGCTTGGGCGACTTGATTGAGCTCTTTTGTGGAAGTCTGTACCTGGCTGACTGCCGTGACGGTTTCTTTTGCCCCTAAATTAATCGCATTCATGGCCGACACGGCTTGCTGCACGCCGACCGCCTGCTGCTTAGCACTTTGGGCAATCTGTTGAGAGTTGGCGTAAACCTCATTAATTGCAGCGGCGATGCGGTTAAATACGTCGGCGGTGTCTTTAGCCACCTCAATCCCAACATTTGCAGTTTTGTTGCCCTCGTCAGTCACCATCACCGTGCTGTTAATCGAGGTCTGAATCGCATTAACCAGGGTGTCAATCTTGCTGGCTGAGTCACGACTTTGGTCAGCCAGCTTACGAATTTCCCCTGCCACAACGGCGAAACCCCTGCCTTGCTCACCTGCTCGGGCAGCTTCCACAGCGGCATTTAGGGCCAGCATGTTAGTTTGGTCAGCGACATCGGCCACCAGACTAGAAATGGTTGAGATTTGTTCCGTTTGGCTACTTAACTGCATAATTTGATCCGCGATGGCCCTGACCTTATCTCTGAGTTCTTCAATCCCTTGCACAGTATGATCCACCGCTTGGGCACCGGTTTCAGATAAGTCCAGTGCCTCACGGGCCCCGCTGGCTGAGGAGTTAGCTTTTTGAGCTGCCTGCAGTGAGGCTGAGCCCAACTCTTCAATCGTAGATGTCGTGACCGTGACAGAGGCGGTTTGGTCCGCGACCAGACGTTCTTGGGCTTCCACCGTCGCCGCAATTTGAGAAGAACTGCCACTCACGGTCACGACCGACTGCTTGAGCAGCTTGGTCGCCCGCTGAATGGTCCAAAAAACGGACGCTAAAACCCCTAAATTTAACAGTAGGATCGCCCCCTGGGTGATCTTGATTTGATCGACGTGGGCGGTGGAAACCCGCTCAGCGGCAAACACGGCCTCATCGGTCAGTTCAAAGTAGGCCTCACTGTCCGCGATCAGTTTGGATTTAAAGCTGGGGTTCTGGCGATATTGGGCAATGGTTATTTTGAGCTGTTGCCAGGCACTCTCGACTGCTTGAATTTTGGCCAAATACTCTGGATCGGTTGCTTTGGGTAAGCGCAATGCTGGGTCTCCATTGATCAGGCCATTGACGAGTCGGTCGAGTTTTTGGATCAGCTCATCGCTAGTCTGGCCATTGGTTTCTAACTTAACCAGTCGCTGGGTTGCCCCCCGAACAATACCTGATTTGTTCACAACACTGCCGTCTAAGGCCCCTTTTTGGGCGTTAAAGCTCGCCAGAGCGGTGGTACCTACGGCAAAGCAAGCCAGGCCAGCGATGGTTAATTTTAATTGGGTCGTAATTTTCATATATTCACTCCTAGGATGTGTTTAGAATTATCGGTTGGGAGAAAGGTTGGTTCTGGCGACCTCAAACTTGGGGGCCGAGGAGCTAAAGTTTGAGTGCATATCCCCTCAGGCTGCCTGGTCCACAATCAAGCCTCCTAGAGAGAGGATTTTGGGGAGGTTAAGAATGCTCAAAGTCTTTTGGTGATAGCGAGTTACGCCTTGGAAGAAGTCTTGACGAGTCTTGGGCAAAGCAGCGGGCATTGAGGCGACGCCTGAGGACGGCAGGTAAATCACGTCTAGGACCTGATCAACGGTGATGCCAGCGACGACATCATCTACCTCAATGACAATTGCCTTGGCAACCCTTTCCTGAGTAAATGTTGTTTGGGTAACATCAGCCTCTGACTGAGAGAGATTTAGCGCCCTGCGAATATCTACTAAGGTAATGACTTCCCCCCGTAAATTCATGTTGCCCACAATATGGTGTGGACAGCAGGGCATGGGCATCACATTACGAATGGTGATAAACTCTCTTATCCGATCTAGCACCAGACCAAAATATTCTTTTCCTAGCCCGACGATGGCAAGGGGTATCAACTCGTTGCTGTCAGCGTTTTCTTGAGATTGCCTGAGCCCCACCGCCCGCTGGTGGAAAATTTGCCGCGCTCTGGGTGTGACGTTGGGGCAATACAGATCAAAAAAATTGGTGAGGGTGGAGGTTGGCTGAGTTTCAAAAATTCGCTCATCTGGATAAGCATCACCCCCATTATCAACCCTATTCAAGGGGGGTGAGCCAGGGGAATAACTGGGGTTGGTCTCTAAGTGATTGAGTTTTAACTCCCAGGCCATCAGCGCCACTTCATTAGTCTGGCGAATCAAGGTCTCTGGGTTGAGCAGTGTGATCAGTTGGCCCTTGACTTTAGCAACTCCGGCGACAAAGGCTGTATGGATAGGGTTTCTATCTTGATAGGCGGGTTCGGGCTCAATGGATGAGGGGTGGATGGCTTGGACATCGTACACTTGGGTGACGACCATCCCTACCTTAAACCCCTGATACTCTACAACGACGACACTGTCACTAAGCTGGCAGGTGGGGGTGGCTTGCCCCAAGCGTTTAGCGAGGTGCATGACTGGTAAGATTGCACCTCGATAGTTAAGGATGCCAATAATGTCGCCAGGCGCGTCAGCAATAGGGGTCAATTCAGGTAGCTGAAAAATCTCTCGGACTTGAGCTGTGTTAATGCCGTACTGTAGGTCATTCAGGCCAAAAATCAGGTGGGTTTCGGTTTCCATAGAATTGTCTTTTAAAGAGAAGACAGCAGATAAGAGGCAGAGAAAACAAAATGGGCAATGGTTTCCTAGGCGATGACTGGGGTGGGGATATACTTGACCAATACCTCCAGGAGCTTTTGGCGGTCAATCGGCTTGGTGAGGTAGTGGGTTGAGCCCGCCATTTGCCCTTTAAGCTTATTGAACATGCCCTCTTTGGCGGTCAGCATGATGACGGGCAAATCTCGAAACTTGTTAATGCTGCGAAGGGTGCGGCAAAGTTCTAACCCATCAATGTCGGGCATGGTCACATCTAGCAGCAATAGCTCAATATTTTTACTGTTTAATAGGTTGAGGGCATCCATGGCATTGTTGGCCAGCAGCACCTGATAACGATCGCTGATAGCCTGTTTGATTAAGGTTTGGACGACGGGACTATCATCTACGCTGAGGATGATGGGCAGATCCTGATTTGCGATCGCAGCCCCTCCCCCACTGGGCACAACGCCCTCTTGGCTAAAGGTAAGCCAACCCATCTGAACAAAGTGTAGATAGGTATGGGCTAGCTCCAGAGGATCTCTCGCCATTTGATTGGCGATTTCAAATAGCGATCGCTGACCATCGACTGCCTGCCGTAGGTGTTGCTGTACCCAAGGGTCTGTAATCGTTTTTTGGGTGTCTTCTACCCGATGTGGAATCACATTCATAGCCGGAATCGCAGGGGATAACGAAGCCCATATCCGCCGCCGCTGAACAATATCACGCTTGAGCTGATCCCAGGTAAAGCCGTGACCATCCTCTCCGTAGGAGAGATCAAATGACACAGATGCATTTAGGCTCAGGGTTCCGCCATAGGGTAGGAGTTGTTCTAGGATCAAGACAATTTGGTTGCGGATAAACGTCTCGACATCTTGCCACTTGAAGAGTTCAAGCCGGATATAAAGCTTTAAATATTTCCGAATAGAGGCTTGATCTTTAATCTTTTTGCTGGCCAATTGCAAGGCCGCATCCATGACAGGGAGCTTAAAGTGTTGTCCCAATTTTTGGGACAGTTGATGGGCCTCTGGCAGATGGGGCCCAGCATAAGTGATCTCACCCTTTAGAAAAACCAGGAATCTGGACTGTTTGAGGTCTGCATGATCAGCTAGGGCCTCTATACAAGCGACACCGCTAAAATTTTCACGCTGCAAACTTAAAATAGCACTACCTAATTGTTCGGCCTGAAACTGAAGCATTGACACTCCCCTACAAAAAATTAGAAGCCCAGAGCTCCCGGCAAATGTATCTTTAAATAGACAAAATGACCTTAGAACTGACTTTTTGGCAGATCAGCATACCCAACTGTAAGCAAAATAAACTGCAGTCTCTACAAATTAGGTGGGACATTCTACTAACGCCTTCACGTTGTCAGGTGAATAAACGTCGAGTGAATAAACAAGGTCTATTTATTTATGCCTATCTTAAACAGATGTAAAGTAGCTCAGAAGAGAAAATATACGGCTTGAGGAGAAGCGTATATGTACGGTTTAAAGCGATAGGGCGGCTGTGTGTTTATAGGGGTATGGCAGTGCAACGACTTCAGTGAGCAGAACCCCGTTGAACAGGTTGCTCAACGGGGTTCTGGTAAAATTTTCGGATCTACTGCGTTAGCACCAGGCGCTAGACAGCCACCATCCGTGGATTCCACCGAGAACGCTGCTCTTCGATGTGCATGTTTTCCGTGTTTTTCTTAAGATGTCGTGGACTACTTTCGAAAGACAAGGAGGACGGCAGCATCCCTGGTCCATATTCTGCCTGGATGAAAGCATAGACCTCGTCGTAGGCAGGGGAGAGACTGCCCTGAGACTCAGATGATTGATAACGCTTGAGGGTAGCCGAAAATAGCCCTGTCCCGTCATCAAAAAATCGCTCCGTAATCTCCCCGTATTGCGCATAGGGATAAAAAGCTAAGTCACCGGGCGCATTGGTTGCTATCCAGGAAACGTAGGACCAGTACTCACTAAAGGTCCCAAATTCATTGGCAGAACGCATCATCAGCAACAGCCAGTGGTCTGTAGATTCGTAATATTTGCTCACCTGATGCTTAAACGATTTCAGGTGCTCTTGCTTAAACCACATGTGGTGGGGCACAAAAGTCCCCTCGGGGTCAGTCAGAGGGGCAACCCCCAGCACAGAGCAGATCCACTTGTCCCACTTGGAGACAATACTGGCATTGCCCCAGCCATTGTGTTGCAGCAGTGCAAAGGAATATTGGAGGCTTCCCTGTTCCTCCCGGATCAGGGGCCAGGTATCGACGGGCAGCAGATCGCTGTCCCAAACAACATACCATTCACTCAGGTCAGCAATCCCTTCAAAGGCACCGAGTTTTAGCAACTGCTGGTAAAACCAGCCTGGGGTATATAGAGATTCGCCCAGATCCAACTCTGCGCAAATCGCCTCTTTGGTGAGGCCGATGGGTTGAAAAAAGGTCTCCTCTCCATGGATATGGAGTGGGGCTGTTTGCCAATCTTGAGAGACTGTTTTGAGCAACTGCGCCTCCGAGGCAGGGGTAATGATATGGATAGCTCGAGGCTTATAGTGGGCTGTTAGTCCTTCCATGACCGCTCTAGTATTCCAGCGTGATTTGTAGAGCGGGATGACAATATCGAATACTTTAGGATCAAATACTTCTAGTGTCATAATTTTGGAATGTGATGCTTCTAGTGTGAAAGGGTCTCGAAATGATTACAGCTGCTCCCCTTCTTGTTGTTTACCCCTCCCAGCCTTACCCAGGAGAGGTTAGGAGGGGTGGGGTTTCTAGCAGACAACGCCCCTCCTAAAGGAGAGGCTTAATCGTGGCGGCGCTTACACAGCCGATAATGCCTCTGCCAGTTCCCCCTGGTGAGAGGGGACTGAGTCGGCCAGGCTGTGCCCTACGGTTGACGGATCTTCTAAACCCACATCGCTACAAAGCGGATCGATGCCTAGCCCTTGTCGCGGATAGTCCGCACAAATGGTTTGGTATTCATCGATTGCTTTAAAGAGTTCCTCTCGAGTCAGTGAGTTCAGATAGGCGCATTTACCAATCTCACCTTTGGGCAGCGGCGCAGCGAGATTTTGACCGCGCTTCTGGAAAATCTTTTCTTGAGACTCCCAGAGCGTACCTTTTTTGAGCAAAATGTCGTGCCAGAGGCTGAGCCCAAAGGAGCTGATCAGACGGAGAATGCGATGGCACTCCTCAAGGCTAATCCAACCCAGGCGATGACTCAGATAAGCCCCAAATCCCATGCCGATGGCAACGGCGTGGCCGTGCAAAAGCCCTGCTTCGATTTCAAAACCAGGAGACCAGGTGTGCCCATAGGCGTGGGGGCGACACTGGTGAGTCTCATAGAGGTTGTCGTAC
Organism: Cyanobacteria bacterium J06635_1; assembly: GCA_039820425.1. GTDB lineage: Bacteria > Cyanobacteriota > Cyanobacteriia > Phormidesmidales > Phormidesmidaceae > SIO4C1. The sequence continues at coordinate 25,996 of JBCBQD010000022.1, read as the reverse complement.
TCCGCTGCAACATAGCTACGCAGGGCAGCCCCGAGGATTTTCTGTGAGAGAGCGTTGATCTCATCCTCAGGCTCGCAGTTGATCGTGCCAAAACTGGTCGTAATCAGGGCTGGCCCAGCTTTCTCTAGATCACGGAACAGCTCGGCATCTTTGACCACTGCCATCTTGACGATCTCGATGATGCCATGGCGCAGCCAGCCCTCACGCAGGGTTTTGAAGAAAAAGCGATCGGTAATCGAGAGCACCGGCGGATGGTAAGCCCCAAAGAGATTTTTATAGCCAAAGCCGTCACAGCAGGTGCGCGGTGACGGGCCTGCATCAATGCCCGCCACAATCGATGTTGAGAGCATCACATAGGGGGTATTGCGATGGTAAAGTGCACAGGCAAGCCCCCCTGTGTCGGCCAGTACACCGCCGCCCATGATCAGCACTGGCTCATTACGAGAAACCCCCAGACGCTTCAGGTCGCCGAGCATGCGTTCAACGGTGGAAATCCCCTTGTCTACTTCCATGGCTCGGTAGACGAGCTTATCTAACTGAATGTCGTGGCAGGCAAAGTAATGCTCGATCTGTTCGCCATAAAAGCGCTCGACATTCTGGTCTATCAAACAAACACAGCGTCCAAAAGAGACATACATATCCCTTAAAATCAGCTGCTCTGGATCTAAGGTGTTATCAATGAGCTTGATCGACGTGAAGGTACTCGACCGCATCACGGCTTCGATGGTTTGATCATCGGCTGTGCTTTCAACATACCCCCGACTCTCACGGTAGCTGGAGGTCGGATACACCGCATGGGGATTTTCCTCGACGAGGCGGGCTGCTAAATCCTGATAAAACTCTCCCGCTTTGCTGTGTACAAGACGCTCCAAAAGCTTATGCTCCCCTAGCTCAGAAGGATGTACTCGATTTGCAAATACGTACCACTCAGCCCCTGCGCTTTTGTCAAAGGCGGAAATCAACTCTGCGAGTAGACCGAGAAAGCGACTGAGTGAAAAATTGAGACAGCTCCGGAGACTGCGGCAGGCGGACAGCCCTTCAACCGCGCCTGCTGCTGCAAATTCTTTGCCCAGCTCCTTAGAAAACGCCGGACTGTCAATGAGTGCAAGCAAAAGTGCCCTGAAGTGTTCACCAGTACAAACCGCCTCAATAGCATTGTCTAAGTTTTGATACGTCAAAAGGTCGCTATCGTAGGTAGCAACAAAGGCCTTAATCGCCGAAATGGTTTTCGTCATTACTCGTCCAGAAAAAACACACTCGAATTCTTGTTGCAAAATATTAAGCTGTTTCCCAGAATAACTTAAATCGCTGTCGCAAGTATTAAAGAAAGGTTATATATCCGAGCTTGCTAAGAAGCTTAGGATAAAATCAAGTGTTAAACGGTATACTAAAGCACTGCGAAGTCGTATATTTCTACACAAATAAACACGCTTCTGTATGATTTGAGACAAAAATACACCCACGAGGGTCAAAGCGTGGACGTCACTCTTCTGACTCGATCACGGTTAAAGCTATCTTGAGGGGCAGGTTTTAGAACCTGTTGCCCTGATTCAGGTTAGAAAAATTTCAAGTAGCGCTGAATCTCCCAGTCTGAGATGTGGCAATGGTACTCTTCCCATTCTTGGGTTTTGAAGTCTACGTAGGTTTGGTACATGAGTGGACCCATGACAGTTTTGCTGAGTGGGTCAGCGGCAAAGGCTGCGATCGCATCCCCTAAAGTCTTTGGCAACGTCTCTATTCCCATACCCTTTAGCTCATCGAGGGAATAGGTATACATGTTTTCCGTGTGCGGCTTGCCGGGGTCGAGCCCCTCACGAATACCCTCTAACCCAGCAGCCAAAATCATGGCCGCGCCCAGATATAAATTGGTGGAAATGTCGGCTGCGCGACATTCTACCCGTCCACCGCCGAGGGGAATGCGTAGCATGTTGGTGCGATTGTTGTTGCCATAGCACACATACACCGGAGCCCAGGTAAACCCAGACATGCTGCCCTTACGGACGAGTCGTTTGTAGCTATTAACGGTTGGACAGGTGACAGACACAATCGCTTTGGCATGCTTTAGTACACCGGCAATAAATTGGTATCCCAGCTTTGAAAGACCGCAGGGATCTTCCGGCGCTTCAAACAAGTTTTCACCCGTCTCCAGATCCGCCAGGGACATGTTGTAGTGGGCACCGCTGCCGGTCTGGTTAGCATAGGGCTTAGGCATAAAGCTGGCAAAGTACCCCTGCTCACGGGCTAACTCCTTGACCATCAGCCGAAAGAAGGTCAGCCGGTCGGCCATTTTGAGGGCGTCGCAGTAAGTGAAATCGGTCTCAAACTGGCCCTGGGCATCCTCGTGGTCAAAGGAATACACATCCCAGCCCAGGCTGTTCATGGCGCTGACGATGCGGTCGATAATCTTGTAATTGTCGAGGACCGTCGGGAGGGCATAGGCGGCTTTAGGGAGGGTGTCGCGATCGCTGACGGGGCCAAACCCGGCTTCAGTTTCTTTGAAGATAAAAAACTCGGTCTCAATGCCGAGGTTAAAGCGATAGCCCATGTCTGCGGCTTGCTTGAGCACATTTTTAAGAATGGTGCGACAGCAGGCTTCAAAGGGCTTTTCGGAGAGATATAGGTCGCTGGCAAACCAAACGATTTCTGGATTCCAGGGCAGGATAGTGGCGCTGTCGGGGTCGGGCATGGTGGCGACTTCGTCATCGTTGATCTCCTGGGGGACACCGTCGAGGGCCGCGCCAGTAAACAGCTCAGAGCCCTGCATCATGCGGTCAAAGTGGCTCATGGGGACGACTTTACCCTTGCACATGCCGTGGAGATCGACGAAGCTTGCCATTGCATATCTCACACCCTTTTCCTGGAGAGACTGTTGCAAGGATTGGAGGTCTGGGGAAAGAGGGGTGAGGTTTGGATAGGGCATGGGTGGAGGGTAGTGGGTGGAGGGTAGTGGGTGGTGGGTAGTGGGTGGTGGGTAGTGGGTGATGGGTGGTGGGTAGAGGGTGATGGTAGAGGGTGGTGGGTGATGGGTAATGGGTGACATTATGGCCTAGTCTATGGCTGCATCGAGCAGTGGCGGCGTTGTTGCTGGGGGTTGTCGGACTGAGGTGGCTTGCTCGAGGGCGTAGGCGTATCCCAACAGTTTGGGCTCACTGTAGGCCTCTGCCATAAAAGACAGCCCCACCGGTAAGCCTGCCTCGGTATACCCCATGGGGACTGTAATGTCTGGAAAGCCAGAAATGTTGGCGAGATAGCCCGCTACGTAGGGATCGCTGACATTGCAAACATAGGCTGGGTCTGATTCAATGGTGTAGATCGGGCTGGCCGGGCACGACATCGTTGGATAAATCACCGCATCTACCTCTGCGGTAGCCATGATTGAGAGAATGGCTTGTCGAACCATGGGTAGTACAATGGACAGCGTGTAAAGGTAGCCCGTATCGGCCAGCCCCAGGCTTTCTTCAGCCTCTAAAAAGCCCTCGATTCTGCCTGGGTTGACGGGGGATGCTGAGTCTTTGACGTCTGGGGACTCACTGATGTTAATCAAATCGTCCAGCGTTTTGGGGAGCCCAGGCGATAAGGTGGCAAAATAGGCTTCGATTTGTGGCTTAAACTCACTGGTCACCGCGGGGGCCATAATCCCCCAGGGAGATTGCAAACTTTCTGGAAACTCAACGTCGACAAGGGTTGCTCCCAGAGCTTCTAGCTGTTTAAGGGTATTCTCAGTGAGGGCATCTACCTCTGGATTGCCGCCCATAAAATCGCGGGCAACGCCAATGCGGGCTCCCTGGAGGGCCGTATCTTCTAAAAATTGTGTGTAGTCAGTGTGGTAATGGGTTTCGCTTTCTAGCGTACGCGGATCGTTTGGATCGGGCCCTGCCATGACCCCCAATGCCAGAGCAGCATCGATGACCGTTTTGGCGATCGGACCGGCTACGTCAAAAGATAATGTTAGGGGGACAATGCCATCCCGACTGACTAAGCCTTGGGTGGGTTTGATGCCGACTAATCCGTTCACAGTTGCAGGGCCTCGGATCGAACCAGCGGTGTCGGTACCCGTGCTAAGGACGGCAAAGTTGGCTGCGATCGCAGCGGCACTGCCACTGCTAGACCCAGACGCATTTCGAGTCAGATCGTAAGGGTTGAGCGTTAGACCGCCAAAAGAGCTGTAACCCAAACGCCCGTAAGACAGAGCAAATTCACTCATATTAGCCTTGCCCAAGATAATTGCCCCAGCCTCTCTCAGTCGAGCGACCACAAAAGCATCATCCGGTGGAATCGACTCTGCTAGAGCAACAGACCCCGCTGTGGTAGGCATGTCTGCGGTGTCGTAATTGTCCTTGAGAATAATCGGAATGCCATGGAGTGGCCCCCGAATCTCTCCAGCCTGTCGAGCGGCATCTAGCTCGGCGGCCTCGGCAAGTGCGTTGGGGTTGAGCGAAATCATAGCATTGATGGCAGGGCCCTGGTCGTCATAGGCTTCGATACGATTAAGATATTGCTGTACCAGCTGTTCTGAAGTGAGTTCGCCATTTGCCATCGCCGCCTGCAGCTCTGGAATGGTAGCTGTCTCAAGCTCAACTGTTTGTGCCTCAGCCGGTAAATGAAAGCTGTCAACACCGGCCCAAAAAGACATCCCAGCCAGCGTACCACAGGCTAAATTTGCCCAGGCTCTAGACGACCAAGATCTCAAAGAGATGGGCTTTGATCCTTTAGATAGAGGCATAACGGTTGATAAGAGAGACTTAAAGTGGAGCATATTTTCTAAGCGCGTGGGGTAGCAAATAAGGTTCAAAAGAACTAGGCAGTCAGGCCAACGGGTTTGGAAATCAAATCTATCCAGGCTTGGGCAACTTTCTCGGCAAACTGAGCAGACGAGCGAGCGTGGTGTTTAAGCTGTTCTTTGATCTGCTGATCGAGGTGGGGATAGTTAGCCTCAATCCAGTCAGTTTTCAGGGTTAGCCAGGCCAGGACAATCTCGGGGGTGACCTCCAGGTGAAACTGAAAGCCATAAATATTAGAGCCAATGCGATAGGCTTGATGCTTACAAACATCATTGGTCATCAGCAGTGTGGCCTGTGGGGGCAGATCGAAGGTGTCAAAGTGCCACTGCATCAGATGTAGCTCTTTTGGGCAGTCCTGTAGCCAGGGTTCCTTAGCAGTGGGGTCAGCCACCGTCAGGGGAGAAAAGCCCAACTCAGGTGTGCTATGGGGATAAACCTGGCTGCCAAAGGCGCGGGCAATCAGCTGAGCCCCCAAACAGATCCCCATAACCGGCTTGGCCTCAGCGTGAAACTGCCGGATCAGGCTAACTGCCTGCTGCAGGTGAGGAAATTTGTCGTCCTCGTGGGCATTCATCGGCCCCCCGAGCAGGATAAGCCCCCCATAGTCTCCTTCTGGGGGGGCGGGTGCTTGAAAAGGCATCCAGATATGTAGCTGAGCTCCCTGGGCTTCGAGATATTCCCCCAAAACACCCATCGGGTCATGTTTGGCACTTTGGACGACTAAGATGTTGATTTGGCTCATGGGGATCTGTTTAAGCAATACGCATGCATCCTAAAAAAACAACGTTTGATAAAAACGTTTGATAAAAACGTTTGACAAAACAGAGTTCGACCCCTGCTAAGACCGAACAGCGACCACCTCAATCTCAACCAGCCAACCCGGATTAACCAGTCCAGCCACTTGCATCGCTGAGCGAGACGGCAGATTAGGCTGATCTTCTGTGCCAAAAAACTGAGTATAGCCCGCCATAAATCCGGCAAAGTCCATCTTGCCCTCCAGGTTGGGGTCACCGACTAAAAATGCCTGCATTTTAACGATATCGCCCATGGTCAACTCTAAATCGGTCAGGATGTTTTCAATCTTCTCAAGGACGTTAACCGTTTGGGTTTGGGTATCCCCAAAGGCCGCAATCGAAGTAGGGTCGGCTGATTGATCTGTAACGGTGGGGATTTGACCGCTGAGATAAACCAGTGTTGCATCAGCAGGTATCTCAACCGCCTGAGCAATCGGAAAGTCTGAATTGGGAATCGGGTGGCGAATGATGGTTGGCATCTGCGCCAAGACTCCCACCGTTAAACTTATCAGCAGACCGACTATCAAAAATGTGCCTAATACAGCTTTTTTCCACGACATGGTATTTGACTCCTCATCATTTCTGTAGTGATTTATACAGCGCAAGGAAACCGCTAAACTAGCGGCTGCACTGCCTGGACTCGATTCGCGATCCCCTCGACAGCGAGTAGCGCCGATCTGACGGAGCCCTCTTGCCAGCCCGTTAGATAGCTGAGATGTTCCCCTGCTAAGAAAATGGGACCATCAGGCTGGGTCAACACGCGATAGGCAGCCTCCCGCTGTTCATCTTCCCACTCTGCCCAGCCGCCCTGACTGTAAGGAATGTTTCCCCAGGCAATGCTCATTCCAGTTGCTGGGGAGACTTGGCTGGCATAGTCGGGGTGAATCGCCGTGCCGTCTTCAATCGCTTTAGCTAAACGCTGCTCTGGGGAGAGGGTGCCCCAAACGTTACCAATGGGGTTATCCCAGATGTAAGCTCCGACTAAAATACCGTTATCGCTATGGAAGCCGGTGGACGGATACCAGATTTGAGTGATATCGCGTTCTGTCCAGGATATCCCCCCATAGATATTGTGATCCTCTTCCCAAAAGCGACGGTTGGCTTGAAAGGCGACTTTGATAGCGTTAACGTAGTTGCCCTTGCTGGCCTCAATGGCAGTTTGCATTTCTGGTGAAAAATCAGCGTCAATCTGGGCCAGAACAGACAGCGGAAACGTACAAATTGCGTAGTCGGACTCCAGGGCTTTTTCTTCGCCGGTGGCCAAGTTGAGATACACAATACGCACACCTTCAGGGGTTCTTCGAATTTGGCTAACCTCGGCGCTATACTCAATCAGCTCACCCACCTGGCGCTCAAACGCCCTGGCAATTTGGTCCATGCCACCCACGGGTTGCAGCATTGTCGCTGATTGGTTGTACCCTTCACCAAAGTTTAGCTTGTAGTTCCAAAAATCTGATCGCAGCAGCTCGGCCAGACCCAGCGGTTCAAGCGGTTCGCCCGCACTGGTGCCTGCAGCCGGGTCAGTCACGTAGCCGGCCCGGCTGCTCCCGGTATACCGATAGTCATCTCCAAGGTTGCCAAAGCCCTTGATAAAGTCCATCAGCCGTTCTTGATCTAGATCAGAGATGTCTTGATCGAGGGCTTTTTGGCTAACGGCTTTCGCCAACAGTTCAGAAATATAGCCTCGGCAGTCGTTAACCACACGACGGTTGAGCACAGGTTGCTCACCAAACGCTTTATCATCTTGAAAAAAACTGGCTCTGTTTTCATTGACCCGCACCTCCAGGGGGACACCCAATTCTTTGCAGTAGCCTAAAAGAGCAGTGTGGTGGTAAGGAATCCGAGCAGGGCCAGGGTTAAAGTAAAGCCCCTCATCAAAAGGACAAGTCTGAGCACCGTCAGTCTCTTTGAGCACGTCGCCGCTGCGAATCGTCTGGCAACGCCCCCCAGCGCGATCGCGAGCTTCCAAAATAGTGCAGTTGTAACCTGCTTTAGCAAGTTCGTAGGCAGCCGTCATCCCGGCAATTCCGGCCCCTAGGATAGCGACACTCGCATCTGACTGAGATAACAGCGTTGGCTTTTGCACAGCCTCAACGGGGGCCAACAGCCCTAGTTCCTTCATGGTTGTTAAGACAGCGGCGGTCCCACCCGCTCGACCAACAAGTTTTAAAAACCTGCGCCTGGAGGTAGATCTCCTAGGACGGTAACGATTATTAGACATGCAGATGCTCCCCCTAGATTACAGTTCGAGGTAAGTGTGTGTGGGGTATTGAGCCACAGAATTGTTTAGCAAAACTGTTTAACGGGTGACCAAATCTATCAATAGCGTTTATACCATCCATGAATTATGTCCATTACCCTACAAATCACTGCCTTCAATTCGAGGAATGTAGACCTTTACAGCAGGCTGTTTTGAGGCAAGCATGTGATTTAATTGCGAACTTCTGACGTTACATTCTGTAGCAAATGGTTACAGTCAAGGGTGTGGGCAAAGCTTCCGTAACAGATACTACAAAAGCTTCTGAGTAGGGCTGTTTTACTAGAGCAGAAAGCAAGGGAACCATAACAATGGCCCTGTTAATGACCCTGACGATAACAATGGTGAACGCACGATGGTAGGAACGCTAACGCAGACCAAGCATCTGGTAGAACAAGCCAAAGCTCTCGGCATCAAATTCTTTTTAGTGTCTTACACAGATCTGCTTGGCGGCACTCGAGCTAAGCTGGTGCCCGCCGCTAAGATTGCCTCTGTTGAGCGAGAAGGGGCGTTCTTTTGTGCGTTTGCGTCTAACCTGGGGCTGGGGCCAGAAGCCCCAGAAATTGCGGTGATTCCTGATCCGGAGTCGTTAATCCAGCTGCCGTGGGAGCCGACGGTGGGCTGGGTGGCCAGCGATGTGTATTTTGAGGGCAAACCTTTCTCGGCTGCGCCGCGGATGATTCTCAATCGGGTTTTAGACCAGTGTGCTGAAATGGGCTACACCTACAAAGCCGGGGTCGAGGCTGAGTTCTTTTTGCTCCAGCAGACGACGACGGGGTATGCGATCGCAGATGCCAAAGACACCGCCGAGCGCCCCTGTTATGACCAGAGCAACCTGATGCGCCAGTTTGACCTGATCTCGACCCTGGTGGACTATATGGAAGCCCTGGGCTGGGAGCCCTACCAGTGCGACCATGAAGACGCTAACGGTCAGTTTGAGCTGAATTGGACCTTTAACGATGTCCGGACGACCTGCGATCGCCACGTCTTTTTTAAGTACATGGTGAAAACCCTGGCGGAGCAGCGGGGGTTTACCGCCACCTTTATGCCCAAGCCCTTTAGCCACATTACCGGTAACGGTGCCCATATCCACAATAGTCTCTGGCAGGGCACCACCAACAGCTTTGCTGAAGGGGCAGATGATGGCGGGCTCTCTCAGGTGGGCTATCACTTTCTCGGGGGTGTGCTGGCCCACGCCAGGGGGCTAGCGGCGTTGTTCGCTCCCACGGTGAATTCCTATCGTCGCCTGGGGGCGAGTACAACTGCCTCGGGCAGCACCTGGTCACCTCGCTACGTTTCCTACGGCGGCAACAATCGGTCTCACATGCTGCGGATTCCGGAGGCGGGGCGGTTTGAGTGTCGATTGGTCGATGGCTCGGCCAACCTCTATTTGGCCACAGCGGGTTTACTGGCGGCGGGGCTTGACGGCCTTAAAAAGCAAATCTCTCCGGGTGAACGGATTGATGAGAATCTATTTGCCCGAGGCTCGGAGTTTCCTGACCTGAAGATACTGCCTGCTAATTTATACGAAGCCCTGGCCGCGCTGCAGGAAGATTCTCTATTGATGGATACGCTGGGTGAATTGGGGGTGAAGACATTCTTAGAGTTTAAGTACAAGGAATGGGATGCGTTTAGCGCCCAGATTACCGACTGGGAGATGAAGCAATATATTGATGTTTAGTCTCACCACCTACAACTTTCCTACCAAAATCCGTTTTGGCCCTGGCGCGCGCGCAGAGCTTGTTTCAGAGTTGACTACCCTAGGCATTCAACGCCCTCTCCTAGTCACCGACCGAGATGTGGTCAAACTGCCCTGGTTTGCTTCCATAGCAGATTCTATCTCTGTTCTCGAGACAGCCAGCTTTAGTGATTTTGGGGGCAACCCTATTGTTTCCCATGTGACGGCGGGGGTGACTGCCTATAAGGGGCACGATGCCGACGGGATTGTTGCCGTGGGCGGCGGTGCCCCGATGGATGTGGCCAAAGCCATTGCTCTGATGGCCTATCACCCAGGGCATTTGTTTGATTACGAAGATGGGGCCTGTGTTCGGCCTCTTGATCAGCCCATTCCCCCCATTGTGGCAATCCCTACCACAGCGGGCACCGGCAGCGAAGTGGGTCGCAGTGCGGTGATTTCGGATGATGAAACCCATGCCAAAAAGATTATGTTTGACCCGCAGCTGCTGCCCAAGGGAGTGCTGGCTGACCCTGAGCTGCTGCTGGGGCTACCCGCCAAAATTACCGCCGCGACCGGGATGGATGCCCTCACCCATTTGATCGAGGCATTTTTGGCGAAGGGCAACAACCCGCTGTGCGATGGCATTGCCCTGGAGGGGCTTTATCTGGTATCGCAACACCTCAAGGACAGTGTTTTGTTTGCCCAGCAACTCGCCGCAGGGGAGCCGGTGGATAAAGCTGCTCACTTGACGGCACGAGCGGGGATGTTAAATGCGTCGATGATGGGTGCGATCTCATTCCAAAAAGGGCTCGGCGTCACCCACTCCTGCGCCCACGCGCTCTCGACGGTGTGCGATACCCACCACGGTTTAGCCAACGGTGTCATGCTACCCGCCGCCATGCGTTTTAACCTGGAAGCCGCCCCTGATAAGTTTTTACGCATGGCCCGGGGGGTGAATCCAGCGGCGCAAAGCGGGGAAGAGTTAATTGATTGGATTGTAAATCTATCCAAAGAGATTGGGATGCCAACGTCTTTAGGGGATTTGGGCGTCTCAACAGAGAGGGTAAGTCAGTTGGTCAGCGTTGCTATCAAGGATATCTGTCACCCGTTGAATCCTAGGCCCGTCTCAAAGGATGATTTTTTTGCGATTTATCAAGATGCTTTAGAGAGATAGTGAAGGTGAGGGAGATAGGGGAGATGAGGGAGATAGGGGAGATGGGGGAGATTAAAGGTTAAAAATGTGGGCGTCGTAGGGTGGGTTCAGCATGACCGATCTTGTCTGGGTTAAGGGTCCCATTAGGCAACCCACCCAGTACAACGAACAATCAAATACGATGATCAATAATTTAGGGCTTAAGCAATGGTCGATTCGCTTTCTATCATCAATCCCGCCACAGAAGAACTGATTAAAGAGATTCCTGTCGATGATAGCGCAGCCGTCGCCCAAAAGGTAGATCGGGCTCGGCGTGCCCAACCGGGCTGGGCAGCGCGCTCTGTTGCAGGCAGGGTTGAGCCTCTGCAAAAGTTCAGAGATTTGCTTATCCAGCGCGTCGATACCTTGGCAGCGACGTTAACCGCCGAGACGGGGAAGCCGATCTCTCAGGCTAAAAGTGAAATCTTAGCGACGCCCCAGCGGATTGACTTTTTTATTGAAAATGTGGCTCAGGTGCTAGCCCCGCAGCCGGTGTATCAAGAGCCCTCACAGACCGTACCAGGGACTGCCCAGTTAGAAGAAATCATCGCCTACGATCCGCTGGGGGTCGTTGCCAATATCTCAGCCTGGAACTATCCGTATTTTGTTGGCTCGAATGTATTTGTCCCCGCTTTGCTAACGGGCAACACCGTTTTGTATAAGTCATCAGAGGTCTCGTCGATGACCGGGCTGGCGATCGCAACCCTCCTCTATGAGGCAGGCATCCCAGAAGATGTGTTTATCCCAGTCATTGGCGCAGGACTGACCGGAGCCGCCCTGTTAGCACAGCCTATCAATGGCATCTTTTTTACAGGGTCCTACGCAACCGGGCAGAAGATTGCGATCGCAGCTGCCTCCAAACTCATCAAGGTTCAGTTAGAGCTCGGGGGCAAAGACCCCGCCTATGTTTGCGACGATGTGGACGTGGCTGCGGTCGCTGCGGGGCTTGCGGATGGAGCCTTTTATAACAACGGCCAGAGCTGCTGCGCGGTAGAAAGGATTTATGTCCACACTGATATCTATGAGCCCTTTGTGGAGGCGTTTTTGAAAACGGTGCAGGGGTTCAAGATCGGCGACCCGGCTCAGGCAGATACCTATTTGGGGCCGCTCAGCCGTAAGCCTCAGCTCACGGTGTTAGAAAAGCAGGTGGCCGATGCGTTGGCAAAAGGGGCTCATCTACGCTGCGGGGGGCAGCCGCTGGATCCACCCGGTTGGTATTTTGCCCCCACCGTGTTAACTGAGGTCACCCACGACATGGCCGTCATGCGAGAGGAGACCTTTGGCCCAGTGATTGGCATTCAGCGGGTGATCGACGATGCCATGGCCGCTAAGCTAATGGATGATACGGCCTATGGATTGACGGCAGCCGTGTATAGTCAGAGTCGCGATCGCGCTGTCCAGATTTTAAGCCAGGTCAGTAGCGGCAGTGCCTATTGGAACTGTTGCGATCGGGTCAGTCCTCGATTGCCCTGGACAGGGAGAGGCCATTCAGGAATTGGCTCAACCCTTTCGGTCGCGGGGATTCGCACTTTTTTGCAACCGCGAGCCTGGCATTTAAGAGCGTAGTCTTTTCCCTGCCCCGGGTCGCCTATGATATTGGGCGACAATTGTTTCTCGAACACCAAGACGAGATCCGGGCAGCCTTTGATGCGTATGATGTGAGGGAGTATTGAGTGTGCCTGCCATGAAAATCGATGTCTTCAAGGTTCCCCAGAGTGGACCGGATGATCTGACGGGGTTGATCGATCTGATCAAGCATCAAAAGTTAGAGCCCAAAACCATCGTCGCCATCATGGGCAAAACAGAGGGCAATGGCTGTGTAAACGATTTTACCCGTGGGTTTGCGGTTTCCACCTTGAAGACATATTTAAACGCCCAAATTGGAGAGTCCTTAACCCGCCAGATTGTGTTTGTGATGTCAGGGGGTACTGAGGGGATATTGAGTCCTCACCTGACGATCTTTACCCGGCAGGTTGAGAATCTGGAAGGGCCGACCCATAGAGGTTTAGCGCTAGGGGTTTACCATACTCGAGAGTTTGCTGTGAATGAGATTGGGACTTTGGCGATGGTGCAGGGGGTGGCTGAGGGGGTGAGGGGTGCGATCGCAACCGCCCATCTCGCCCCCCAAGATGTCCACTTTGTCCAAATCAAATGTCCCCTGATCACCGCCGCCCGCAATGCCCAGAGCAAATTAGCCATCACCCAAGACAGCTACAAGTCTATGGCCTATTCCCGAGGGGCGTCTGCCCTGGGTGTCGCGTTAGCCCTCGGCGAAATCCAGCCAGAACACCTCACCGATAGCGATATCTGTTCTAACTACGCCCTGTATTCCTCCGTGGCCTCCACCTCTGCCGGGGTCGAACTCAAAAACTGTGAGATTTTAGTTCTGGGCAATTCTCCCCAGTCTCACAGTGACTATCTTATCGGCCACAGCGTTATGCAACATGCCCTGGACAATGCCGCAGTCCAGCAGGCAATTGAGAATGCCCAAGGGTCGTTAGATCTCAACGCAATTGTCAATGTCTTCGCCAAGGCAGAAGCCGATCCCGCTGGGGAAGTGCTAGGGTGTCGCCATACCATGCTCGATGACTCCGATATTAACCACACCCGTGTGGCCAGAGCCGTGGTCGGTGCCGTGGTCGCCTCTGTGGTGCAAGACCCCATGATCTATGTCTCCGGTGGCGGCGAACACCAGGGGCCACCGGGCGGTGGTCCAGTTGCTGTGATTAGCAGAAGGCTGTGATTAGCAGAAGGCTGTGATTAGCAGAAGACAGTGAATATCCCACAAGGAGAGAACTCGATTTGAGATTTGCAGTCTTATCAGACATTCACGGTAACCTATGGGCACTAGAAGCGGTGCTCAAAGATGCAAAACGGCGAGGTATCCATCAGTTTATCAACCTCGGCGATAGCTTGTACGGGCCGCTCAAGCCGTTAGAAACCTATGAGCTTCTCAGAAGAGTCCCAGTGATTACTATTCAAGGGAACGAAGATCGGGAGATTTATGAGTATGGGCCAGGTGAAGCCCATCCAACCCTGATTTACGTGATCAAGGAACTCGGTGAAGCGCCAGTACAGTGGTTGCGCTCTCTACCTAAAACAAGTTTGATCGCAGACGAAATCTTTGCCTGTCATGGTATTCCTGACAGTGATTGTGTTTACCTGCTAGAAGATATTACCCATGGAACCCCGTCTGTGAGAGATAAAGCAGCCATCCTCAAATATCTCAACGGCATCCACAATCCAGTAATCTTGTGTGGGCACAGCCACATTCCAAGGGTCCTATGGCTCTCATCAGAGCAGCTAATTGTTAACCCTGGTAGTGTGGGATGGCCTGCATATGATGACGACGTGCCAAGCTATCACGCGATGCAAAATTATTCCCCCCTAGCATCCTATGCAATCCTTGAAAAACACGAAGATGCCTGGCAAGCTAGCCTATTGAAGATTCCGTATGATGTTGATTTGGCCGTTGCTCAAGCCCGGCGTCAAGGGCGAGAAGACTGGGCCTATTGGCTCAAAACAGGGCGAGTCGTTAAACCTTGAAGTATATCGAAGGCAACCTGGGCAGACGGTCGACCGTAGAAACGATGACATCCACTCACCAACAATAGCGATAGGGCAAAAAAGGTGGTGGGTGGTGGGTAATGGGTGGTGGGTAGAGTGGTGTTGCAGGCAACGCCTGTACAAGATAGGGAGGATAGGGGAGATGGGGGCGAGATATTGGGCGAAGTAACGGGGTTAGGCAGGTGGGGGCAGGGTAACTGCCTGGCCGGTTTCGGCGGATTGTCGCAGGGTGTCGGCGACGGTGAGGGCGTAGAGGCTGGCGGCGGGGCTGACATAGAGGGGGGCTCCGGTGGTGAGGTGGTCAAGCACCTGGGTGGTGTCTTGGGTGAACAGACCGCGTCGGGGGGCGACGGGGATGGGGTGCGCTCCGTCGGCGGTGGTGAGGGTGCCCTGATCGCGGTCAAATAGGAGGCTGCCCTGGGTGCCTTGGATTTCGACGCGACGACTGAAGTTCCAAAGGTGTTCGCCTTTGCCGTAGGCGATGTCGGCTATCAGCCCACTTTGGAATCGCAACTGGGCGCTGCAAAGGCAGGTGCCATAGTAAGGGCCTGTCGCCGTCGGGGGGGCGGGGGGTTTAAATTGGGTTTGGCAAAAGACGCGATCGATTTTGCCAAACAGGTCGGTGAGCCGGTGGATGCGAGACAGGGCGGCGATCAAGGGGAAGCCTGAAAGATCGAGGCGGTAGTTCCACTTTTGGGGGGCGGGGTGTTTGGGATTGAAGGTGCGGTAGTTGAGATAATAGGGGGGACCGATGGCGCTGAGGTGAGATCGCATTGCCAAATGCAGTCCGCCCAGGAGTTCGATATGCTCCACATGGAGCAGACAATTTTTAGCCGTGGCAAGATCAATCAGCTCAGCGGCGGCTTTGGGATCAAGGGCAAGGGGATATTCAACGACGACATGCTTTTGTGCAGTCAGTGCGGCTCGGGCAATCGGCTCGTGCAGGGCGTTAATGGTAGACACCATCACGAGCTGAATTTTGGGATTCTCAATAATGGCCGACCAGGACGTGTACTCAGCACCCTGGGTTTCACTGAGGGACTGGGCTCGAGGGCTGTTGGTGAGAGGGCTGTCTGTGGGTTGTCCCAGTGTGGGTTGTCCCGGCGCGATCGCAACCAGCATCGCCCTGGGATCTGAGGAGAGTGCCGCAGCACGCTTTTGAGCAGCAAAGCCGGTGCCAATCAGCCCAACTTGAATCGTCATGGGATGTCTACGGCAGGGGTTTCTAGGAGAGCGCGGTGACTGGGGGTCTCGGATGAGGGGGGGTGAGAGAGGGGTTGATCAAGGTGTGGCAACGCTAAAAACTCCTAGGGTTTGAAAAACCGCTGAAAGTACGTATTTTCTATCACTATATATTGCTAGAAATGGCCTATAAGTTTTTCTAATAGAAAAAATAATTACTGATAACTTTTTAAGGGTTTTATAAGGTATAGATTAGGGTCTTCTGGTTCAGTGAAGGATTGCTCTATCCTTGGTGGCTGGACTGTTCAGCATGCTGTCCGAAGGGTTTCACCGATAAGCAAAACCGAGGAAAAGGCTTTAGTCTGATTACGAATACCGTTCAACCAATAGGGGTAAATCTTGACACAGGATTGGAGTTTTCTCGTAGTATCAGAAATGGAGTTGGATTTTAAGAATAAATTCCTATTTGCCAAGTTTATCGGGTCCATAGGAATCGCTTAAGACCAACGGAAATCATATTTTTGGATTATTGAGAGGAAACCCGCATGGCAACCTATAAGGTTACGTTGGTCAACGAGGGTGAAGGTCTAAACACCACCATCGACGTTGCTGAAGATGAGTACATTCTTGATGCGGCTGAAGAGCAAGGCATTGACCTGCCTTACTCCTGCCGTGCAGGCGCTTGCTCTACCTGCGCTGGCAAAATCACCGCAGGCGGTGTGGATCAGTCTGATCAGTCCTTCTTAGATGATGACCAAATTGAGGCTGGTTACGTATTGACCTGCGTAGCTTACCCTACTTCTGATTGCACCATCATGACCCACCAAGAAGAAGAGCTGTACTAAGCCGCTCAGCTGATTGGGTTGACTGAAGTTACTAAAACTTGTTAGTCAGCAAAGCGATGGGACCCTTTTGTGGGTTCCATCGCTATTTTTTTGCGGTTTGACAAGGGCTTAGTTGCCTGATTGGGTGGCGCGGGTGACGGGTCGCCAATAAACGATGTCATCGGTGAGCGGTTCGATTTCGGTACCGGGGTAGTAAAACTGCAAAATGCGACTGTGGGGCCAGCCAAACTCACCGAGGCGGTAGGAGCCTGTTTGACTTAAGCCGACACCGTGACCAAACCCGCCGCCAATAAACTTATAGCCGCTGAGAATGGGTTGGGCTGGAGGCGGGGCAGCCGTGCCAGGCGTAGATGCGGCGGGGGGTGATGAGGGATTGGGGGGTGAGGCTTGGGGCGAAGGCTCTGGGGTTTTATACATGGGCTCAATGTAGAAAAGCAGGCTGCGGGGCGGGATCAACGCACTGACGATTTCATTTTTTGTCAGTTCAACGTTGCCCGCGTCGGTTTCTACCAGGACCTTTTGGGCGCGCCCTGTCTCTGAACGCTCGGTAACGCTCAGGTTAGTAATCTTAGTCATGTTAGCCAGGGGGCTTTGGCGGTTAGTGAGATATTCTTTCACGCCGCCAGCGATTTCTTCGAGGGTGCCGGCGCGCTCCCAGCGAAAGGTGGGCCAGTCGTCTTCGTTAAAGCCTTGTTTAAGGCTGATAAACGCGCGGAGGTTATTGTCGTCGGAGAGGGGGCGCAGGGCGAGATCCCAATTGGTCTGAACGGAGTCAATGACGGGTCTCAAATAGGGGCGATCGGTCCCTTCCCAAACGTCGGTAAACCGGGCGCTGACTCCCCCGGTTGTGGATGAATAGAGGGCGTCGATAAGCTCGTTGTTATAGGTGGCGACAAGCCCACGGGTGTTTGCGATCGCGCTATCCGCCGCCGGTGAGGTGCCACTCAGACCTCGATACACCTGGCACTGGGTGTCGGCGCAGAGTTCGTAACCGTCGATGGCAAACCGGCGCAGATTGCGCAGGGCGTAGGTGCGGGCCAAAATAGTTTGAGCCTCGGCGGCGGTGCGGGGGGCCGAGGGGCCGATCTCGTGGGGTACCACGCCACGCAGGTAAAGCTCGATGGGCACCTGATTGACAACGGTATAGGTGCCGTACACGTTGGGTTGAATCCGCAGGTCGCCCGCGTAGAGCTGTTTTCGCCCCCGGGTGCGCCCCTGAGCACCACTGTTGTGGTGAGCCGTGCTCTCGCTGATCTGGATGCGGCGATTGGCGCTGACGATGTTAAACACCTCCCGGTTATAGCGAAAGCCGTTGGCGACAAAGGCCACTTTGGGGACTTCGGTAATCACATTGCTATCGACGAAAACTTTGGTGTAGCCCGCTTCGTGCAGATTGCTGAGGAGCAGACGGCGGAGTAAAGGCGTGCTGTACACATCACGCTTGGCCCATACCTGCCAGCTGTTGGGCTGGGCGACTTCGGTCTCAATGCCCGCGGCTTTCCAACGATTGGCCATGTCCTCAGCAGATTCAAAGCTGCGATGGGTGCTCAGCACCACCCATTCTTGCAGCAGGGTCTGGGGCAGCGGCTGCATAGCCACTTCTAGAATGACCTGGTTGGTGGTCAGGGTTTGATCTTCTTCGCCCGTTTTGAATTTGACCGTGAGCTGATCCCCGGCCAGGGGCTCTAAAATCAGCTGCTTTTGAGTATCTTCGCCAAACCGTTGAAAGATGCCGACTTTGATCTCGGGGTTAAGGGGCGTCTGGGCACGGGCCTCACTCAGCCAGCTGAGCCCCAGGCAGACAGCCAGTCCAGTGGTCAACAACGGCTGGAGCGGTTTAAATGTTTTGAGCGGAGATTGAAGGGTCAAGGGGCCTATCACAGGGAGTGGTTACGTAACGGCAGCAATGTGTTTATACAGTTTGGGGGGCTATAAACTCGGGGTAGAACCCATGGGGCTATTGATGTCTATTATCCCGCAGGCATTTTTATTTGCCCTTTTTTAAGCCCTGCTTCCCACTAGATCGAGCTTAGACAGAGCCTATCGGGATAAAGCGGTGCTAAAAGCTGACTGATTTTACCCAACGATGGTGACTTAGATGCGATCGCAACAAGATTTTTAAGTTTAGGGGTTGCAACTCGAAGTCGTTATGAGTATGATTTATCTATGCATTCCAAATGAGTCAGTGTTAGGTCAGCGTTAGGTCTCAGCGTTAGGTCATAGATATATGGCAAAGATTGAAGAGATTCCCATCGAGCAGATTCGGCGACCGCTGTATCGACAGACTAATCCGGATAAGGTCGAGGCCCTGATGGCTTCAATTGCGGAGCTCGGTTTGCAAGAGCCGATCGACGTTTTAGAGGGCGAGTACTATGTTCTCAGGCTGTCATCGCTATGAAGCCTGTACTCGACTTGGCCATGGGACGATCAAGTGCCGAATTCGGAAAGCGTCGCGATCTGTATTGCGGCATCACATAGCTTAAGGCTGATCTTCTACTACCATTTGAAAGTTCGTTGAGCGAGGTGGACTATGTCAGTACAAATTCCCCAGATTGATATCGGGATTGCAGAAGCACAGCGTAAGGATATTGCACAGGGGTTGTCGCGTCTCTTGGCGGATACCTATACGCTCTATCTCAAGACCCACAATTTTCATTGGAATGTGACCGGGCCGATGTTTAATACGCTGCATCTGATGTTTGAGGGTCAGTATAACGAATTGGCCCTGGCGGTGGATGCGGTGGCTGAGCGGATTCGGGCGCTGGGATTCCCGGCACCGGGGACCTACGCTGAGTATGCTGAGCTGAGTTCTATCTCAGAAACCAAAGGCGTGCCGACGGCGGAGGAGATGATTAAGCTGCTGGTGGAGGGTCAAGAGGCCGTCGTGCGAACAGCACGATCTATCTTCCCGGTTGTCGATGAGGCAAACGATGAGCCGACGGCGGATCTGTTAACCCAGCGGATGCAGATCCATGAGAAGACGGCCTGGATGTTGCGGAGTCTGCTGCAATAGGGTGAAGGGTAGAGGGTAATGCGTGGTGGGTGATGAACGTAGAAGACGTGTAGGGTGGGTTACGGGTAACCGATCGCTTTCTCCATAAACGATCCCCCTAAACCCACCATTCCTTGTGGTCAATGGAAAATCCAGGTCAGGCAGTGAGGTAGTAAGATGCACCTGTCCTAGCTGTTTATCTGTTCGTTCTCCTCTATCCATGAACCCTCCATCCAACCCTGATTACACCCACAGGCTGCGTGATTTAATGCAGTCTGTGGGTGTTTTGAGTTTTCGGGCGCTGGCTGAGCAGGCAGGAGTGTCTCGCTGGCAGGTAGATCAGCTGCGGCGGGGGCGGCTGGCGCAGATGCGGTTAGAGATCTTGTTGCGGTTGGCGGAAAGATTAAAAATTTCGCTCAGCGAGCTGTTGTCGGCCTTTGGGACAGCGTCTGCTGATGGGGCAGTTAGCGAGTTGGCAACCGATCAGGCAGCAGTGTTGCGAAAAGAATATGGGCGGTTGCAGCAGCAAATGGCGCAGCAGGCAGAACAGCTGCGATCGCAGTTCCAATCAGAGGCTTTACAAACGATGGAATCTTGGCTGGTGCAATGGCCTACGGCGGCCCATGCGGCTGGCAAAAACGATCAGATCCCAGCAAAGCGATTGCTTCCTTTGGTGAAGCCAGTGGAGAAGCTATTGGAGAATTGGGAGGTGGTTGCGATCGCAACGGTGGGGGATGAGATTCCCTATGATCCGCAGCTGCATCAGCTCATGGACGGCAGTGCCACCCCCGGCGATCGGGTTAGGGTGAGATACGTCGGCTATCAACGCCAGGGTAAACTACTGCATCGAGCTAAGGTGAGTCCGGTGCGCTAACGGCATCCCAGGATAGACGCGGTGTAGGTATGGCCCTCTGAGGACAGCCCACCCACCCGCAGGTTGACCTGATAGGGGTCGCTGCTGACCCGTGACTCGGCGGTAATGGTGACGGGCTCTCCTTCTGCAAAGGAGGCTTCCCGAACGCTGTAGGCGGTGTCGATGGACTCATCTGGATACTTGAGGTGGACGTCAATGTCGTAGGTGGTGCCGCGCTGGGATAGAAAGTTGACGATAAAGTAGCGATAGCTGCCGCTTGAGATAACAAAGTCGGTGTTCCAATTGGTGTTGGTAAAAAATGTGCCGGGGGGTGAGACGGTTTTAGTCACTTCGGTTTCTGAGGTGCCGACGATAGAGAGAGGGGTGCAGGTTTGGGCGGTGGCGGTGCTGGCCAGCGTAGCTGTTGAGGTTAAACCAACTGCCATCAGTCCGAGGGGTATTAATCTCATGGAGTGAGCAATCCTTATACTGGGTTTGCCCACATCATACTCACTATGGGCAACTTGGGAGAGAGTTGGTCACCTCCCCGAACGATGCTTACATTACCCACTACTCATCATCTCACTACTCACCAGTCACCTCCTACTGTCGATTAACCGCCCGCGATAGCCATAGCGACGCGCACATGCCAATAAAGTGGGCGAGCAAAATATTGGTCGCAGCCTGCACTACAAAGATGTCTACCGGCTGAACAAACTGGCTCAATGCCCCCGGATTAATAAAGCCAGCTGCCTGAGATGACACCGATTTACCCAGGAGTGAACCGACAATGGCTTGGGTGCCCAACAATGTCAGCAGCATCCCCACCAGGCTGATGATAATGCCGATGCGAATTTTTTGGGCGGCGTCCTTGGGTTTAGGGCGCAGATCGGGGTTGCTGGTGCGCAGTTTGCGACCTAAACGGGTATAACTCCAGGCCCAGTAGGCTCCCACGTAAATCGTCAAAAGACCCAGTACGGCTAGCCCCAACCCCGCCCCGGTGCCAGGGTTGCCGCCGCCTGTGTTGGCGGCGCGTGCCCCCAGCGTGGCTGAGGCAAATATCAGCACCATGCTAGAAATAACGGCCAGCACCGCCTGGGACCAAAAGCTGATCCAGCCGACCAATCGGAAGGCATTTGCGATGCGACGGACCGCAGGGGGTAAAGAATAGCCAAGTTCACCAGTCATATTCAGTGATTTTAGACGAGGGGGGCATTATTGTGTGGAAATGAACATAATTATTGTAGGGGGGGAGGGTGTTTTGAGGGATCTACATAAATTGAAATGTTTTAGTTAGGTTAGAAGTCAGGAGTTAAGAGTCAGGAGCTATCAGAGCATGAGTGCCTCATTTGATCGCTACAAAAATTTGTTGACAGATCTGATGGCCCGATACCGGGCTAGGGCAGACTATCTGGCGATCCGGCTGGAGCAGTCTGAGGGCACTGATATCTTGCTGCGAGGGGGCCAGGTCGAGACCCTCAGCGAGGGCATCTCCATCGGGGGTCAGGTGCGGGTTTGTCACAAAGGTGGTTGGGGCTTTGCGAGTTTTAATCGGCTCGACCATCTTGAGGAACGGATTGGGGATGCGATCGCATCCGCCCGCTTAATCGGTGATGATGAAACCCTGCTGGCCCCCATCGATATCATCCAGGCCACCCAGATCTTGCCCCTGACCGGCACCGATCCGCGTCAGGTGCCCCTGGCCCGTAAAAAAATGCTGTGCCACCACTATGACGACATGCTCAGGAGCGGTGGCGATCAAATCACCACCACCGTTGTCCGCTATGGCGATAGCTACCAGCATATGCTGCTAGCGACCTCAGAAGGCACCCTGATTGAGCAAGGCTGGGCCGATATCGAGATGCGCTTTGCCGCCACCGCCCGCGAGGGCGAAACCGTCCAAACCGGACGCGAAACCACCGGCTCTCGCAACGCCTACGAAGATGTCGAAAGTCTAGACACCCAGGTGCGCGGTGCCGCTGAGCGGGCCGTCACCGCCCTGACCCTACCCCCGGTCAAAGGGGGCACCTATGACGTGGTGATTGACCCGGTCTTGAGTGGCCTGTTTGTCCATGAAGCCTTTGGCCACCTGTCTGAGGCCGACATGGCCTACGAAAATCCAGACCTGCTGGAAGTCATGACCCTAGGCCGTCGGTTTGGGCCAGATAACCTACAAATTTATGATGGGGCCTCCCCCGCCGGTCATCGTGGCAGCTATTTCTACGACGACGAGGGCACCCCCGCCAGCACCACCCAACTGATCGAAGACGGTGTCCTGGTGGGGCGACTGCACTCCCGCGAGACCGCAGGCAAGTTAGACGAAACCCCCACCGGCAATGCCCGCTGTCTCAGCTATCACTACCCGCCGATTGTGCGCATGACCAACACCTGGATCGCTCGGGGAGAAACGCCGGTTGCAGAGTTGTTATCTGGTATTACAGAAGGGGTCTATGCCCGCAACTGGCTGGGGGGGCAGACCAACGGTGAAATGTTTACCTTCGCCGCTGGGGAAGCCTGGATGATCCGCGATGGTGAGTTAGCCGAACCCGTGCGCGATGTAAATCTCTCGGGCAATGTGTTTAGCACCCTCAGCGATATTGAGGGCATTGGCGATGATTTTTATTGGGATGAGTCCGGCGGCTGCGGTAAAGGTGGACAGGGCGGATTGCCAGTTGGCTGCGGTGGGCCGAGTTTGCGGATTCGCAATGTGGTGATTGGGGGAGAGGCTGAGGAGGACTGATTGGTTGCGTCTAAAAAACAAAACTAACAACCAGGAGAGCGTCATGAAGAAATTTATGATTCTGCATTTCGGATTTGAGAAACCCACACCTGAAATCATGGAGGCATGGGGGAAATGGTTCGAGTCGATTGCCGACAAGCAGATCGACCAGGGTGGTTTCAGGGGTGGACGCGAAATCTCAAAAGACGGAACTAAAGATTTGCCGTGGGGCATTGAGTCCATCACAGGCTACAACATTATTGAAGCAGAAAACCTGGATGCGGCAGTAAAAATTGCACAAGACAATCCTTACATTGCCAGTATCAGAGTCTATGAGATCAGGTAAATCGGTAGACATCATCAATGTAATCATCAATGTACCTATGAAAGCTGTCTATTACGTCGCTGCTAGTTTGGATGGATTCATCGCTGACATTGATGAAAGCGTTGCATGGCTCGACAAGCTCAACATTAATCAGCAGGCTACCGGCTGTGACTCATTTTTCGACACTGTCGATGCGCTGATGATGGGCCGCAAGACCTATGACTTTGTCTATCATTACGGTCAATGGCCCTATGAAAACAAACCCACCTGGGTTTGCACAAACCGAGAGGTCCCGCGTATGGACGGGTGCAATCTGCAAAGCGAGCGTGATCCGAATGCTGCGATGCAGCAAGCGCAGCGTCAAGGTATCGCAACCCTTTGGGTGGTTGGCGGTGGGCAGTTGGTGGGCTCGCTTATCAAAGATCGACTCTTGACGCACATCAGCGTTTCGGTGATGCCCATACTTCTTGGAGACGGAATACCCTTGGTTCAGTCCTTGCCGGGGCACGTTTATCTTCGGCAAGAAAGCTCGACATCAATATCGGGGTTTACTCAGATTGAGTACCGAATAGACGCATAACAATTCGTTGTACCCGAGTCGCGGGCCACGCAGGTTCTGAAAGCAATGTCCCCATTCACAGCAGCCCAGTGAATGGGCGCATTATCTGTCTTCGTCATATAATTGTGGACATATCAAGAGGGGGATTTTTTCCTCAGGTACGTTTAGCAACGCAACCGATGACCTTGCCCAATCTTGTCGAATCCATTAATTTTGCTCTCCCCGAGGCGGCTCCGGGCAGCCTGGAGGTGAAGTGGATCCACGGGTCGATATCGGCCAAACACAATACCGACCCGGATATTCAGATCCATGCTTATAACGAGCACACCCTGATCCTGCGGCAAAATATGGCGGTGCATCCCGAAGCGCCCTTTATGTTTTTGTTATTTGGCAATGAGCGCGCCATGTTGTTAGATACGGGGGCGACGCGATCTCCCGAGTTTTTCCCACTGCGGCAAACCGTAGATGCGCTGATTGAGCACTGGTTAGACAACCATCCTCGGGAAAACTATCCCCTGGTGGTGGCCCATACCCATCTGCATCGGGACCATTTTGAAGCCGATCCCCAGTTTATCGACCCCCCCAATACGGTGACAGTGGGCAAAAGTCTGGAGGCCACCATCGCGTTTTATGGGTTTCAAAACTGGCCCCACGATCAGGTGGTCTTTGACCTGGGCGGGCGTCAGCTCCAGCTGATGGCGACCCCTGGCCACGAGGAAGCCGAGGTCTCTATTTATGACCCCTACACCCAGATCTTGTTTTCCGGCGATCTGTTTTACCCAGGGCGGCTCTATATCCAGGACTGGCCAGCCTTTACAGACAGCATTGAGCGGATGATTCGCTTTTGCGATCGCTATCCGATTTCCCATATCCTGGGGTGTCACATTGAGATGTCAATCTATCCCAAGCTTGACTATCTGGTGCGCACCAACTACCAGCCCCATGAACGGCCCTTAGAGATGACCGTGGCGCAGCTTAAGTCGGTGCGGGATGCGATCGCAAAAATCAACGGCCAGCCTGGCACCTACATCTTTGACGACTACATTATCTACAACGGCATGCCAGATCGTTTCTTTAGCTACGAAGACATGCACCCAGAGGCTGAGCCCGGCGATCTGTGTTAATCCCCAGAATTCTCTTCGACGCTAAGTTGTCCCAGAAAAAACCGTAACTGCTGCTGGGTTTGCCATACATAGTCCGTTGGGTTCCACATCTCCCGCAGGCCAAAGTCAATAAGCTGGGCAGGCACCAGCCGATCTCGGCGCTCCACCCGCATCATCCGCTCTAAAATCCACGGATCGCGAGAATACTCTGGGTGTCCGGAGAACACCAGAATGTGCCCTCCTAGCATCCAGCCCAGATGCTCTGTGACGCCGCTGGTGCCGAGAGAAACTGCCCTGGGGGGTAGCTGAGTCACCCCATCATTATGGTGAACGTGAATCTTGTAAGCCGTGCGATCGGTGCCAAAGTAGGCTCGGGCCGCTTCGCTAAGAGTTAGGGTCACCACCGACAGTTCGGTACCCGGCGGGTTACGCTCAACTTTGCCCCCCAACGCCTGGGCCACGATCTGCGGCGCAAACGAGAACCCCGACAGGCGGATCTGTTCTCGATGATAGTCTCGAAGCACGTCACACAGGCGGGCTATCCAATCGTCTGGGTCGTAGGCCCCCGCAGCGGACCCCGAGATCACAATCCCGTCGAGGTTAGCCAGGTCTTCGTCAGTGGGATAGTGGCCCTTACGCGGTTCAAATTTAATCAGCTCAACGCCGCCTAAATCAACACCACCCAAATCTTCAGGCTGACTCTCCTCGCAGACATGGGTAAAAAGTCGCTGGTGCATGTCGTAAAAGCCGTCGGGGTAGCGTTCTAGAATCTCGGGAGCCCACCAGCGGAGATCGTCGGTGCCGACATCGAAGCTGGCCAGGCGGAGGATGGTTTGGGGCATGGGGGGAGGGGGTAGAGGGTGGTGGGTGGTGGGTAGTGGGCTTCGGCGTGAGCTCAGCCGAACGGTAGTGGGTGATGGGGAAAGGGGAAGGGCTAAAGGGGAAAGGGGAAAGGGGAATTTAGGTAGTGTGGGCATTGCCCACAGAGAAGAAAGGTAGGGGAGAGATTTTGGAGAAGAATCGTAGGATGGGCTAAGCCGCCAGTCGATATCAGCGTCAGCCGGTCGCTTTAATCTGCGGGCCCATCATTGCCGAAAGCGGACAATATTCCTCCAAAAAGGTGGTGCGATAGCCGTCTTGGGACCAAAG
>JBCBQD010000021.1:0-38116 GCA_039820425.1 Cyanobacteria bacterium J06635_1 | reverse complement strand
TGCCGTAAAAGCCTCTCGTCATGGTTGCCCTGCTCCTTCTTTGCTCCCTGAAGGAGACTGACTGCCTGAATCTTTACAGCCGATTCGACTTGAGGTTAAGCGATTGCTTGATGAAGGTGCCCATTACGAGATTGCTAAAGACGACAAGACGTCGTTCGCCAAAACCGTTCGCACCTGTCGGAAAATGCTCACTGTTGAGCCTGCCTTCTGGACCTTTGTTGAGTATGAAGGCGTGGAGCCGACCAACAATGCAGCGGAGCGAGCCCTCCGACCTGCTGTGCTGTGGCGTAAACAGAGCTTTGGGGCTAACAGCCAAGCTGGCAGTCAGTTTGTAGCCCGGATGATGACCACGGTTACCAGCTTAAAGGCTCAGCAGCGTTCGATCCTTGACTTCCTCAGCGATGCCGTAAAAGCCTCTCGTCATGGTTGCCCTGCTCCTTCTTTGCTCCCTGAAGGAGACTGACTGCCTGAATCTTTACTTTGCGAAGCTGATTATGGAAAATGCTCATCCGCCCGAGCCGCCTCTTGATCCACGAATCCCACAACCTTACAATCCACCTGATCATCCGCCAGTAGATAAGCAGGTTAAGGCACACCCTGGTCAGTCAATGGGGGGCGGCCTGTCCGTCGTTCAATACTGGGCAAAACATACCCTCGCCCCTGAAGGTCCGCAGGTTTGGAAAACACTGCTTCATAAAAGTGCCTGCTTGTCTTGCGCCTGGGGCACAGGTGGCCAAAAGGGCGGCTTCACGAACGAAATCGGTGAGCCCGTGCAGCGCTGTATGAAAAGCGTGGAGTCCATCGTTGCGGAGCTACAGCCGCCCGTCAAACCCCATTTTTTTGAGCAGCATTCTATCGCGGACCTTCAAAAGCTGACCTCCATGGAAGCAGATCGGTTGGGGCGCTTGAGTTTCCCGGCGATCTTGCGGGCGGGGTCATCCCACTACGAGCGCCTTAGCTGGGATGAGGTGTATGACCTGGTCACAGCCGCTTTTAGAAAACCGCCGGAGCGGGTCGCGTCCTATAGCTCTGGACGATCTTCCAATGAGGCGGCCTATTTACTGCAGCTGATGATGCGATCGCTAGGCTCCAATAACCTGGCAGACTGCTCCGATCTGTGCCATCGACCTTCGACCGAGGGGCTGAGTCAGGTCTTTGGCTCGGGCACTTCTACCGTCAGTTTAGAGAGCCTACAGCAGTCAGATTGCGTGGTGCTTGTGGGGTCCAATGCGCCTGCCAACCACCCCCGCTTGATGAATGAGTTGATTAAATTGCGCGATCGCAACGGCACTGTCATCGTCATCAACCCCGTCCGCGAAATCGGGCTGGTTAAATTTGGCTCACCGTCTTTCCCCATTAAGTCACTCATTCCTGGCTCTGACATTGCCAACTTATTTCTGCAGCCCATCCCCGGCAGCGACCTGGCCCTGTTTGTCGGCATCCAAAAATCTTTAATAGACCGCAATCTCGTCAACTATGCCTTCTTAAAGGCCCATGCGGAAGGCTGGGAAGCCATTGTCAGGCAGGCCAATGCCACCCCCTGGACGCTGATCGTTGAGACCTGCGGCATCCCCAAAGCCGACATCGAAGCCGCCGCCACCCTGATTAACCAGGCCAAAAATACTGTTTTCGCCTGGGCCATGGGCATTACCCAACAGGCCAACGGCGTTGATAATGTCTGCGGCATTGCCAATACGGCTCTACTCACCGGCAACGTCGGCAAGCTGGGGGCCGGAGTGATGCCCATTCGCGGCCATTCAAACGTGCAGGGGTTTGGCTCGATGGGCGTTAAGAATGAACTCAAACCCGCCCTGCAAAAAGCCCTGGAGAAACTGCTGGGCCGCTCCCTCAACCGTGAGCCGGGATACCATGCCCGCGCCTTGATCGAAGCCGCTGATACAGGCAACGTTGATACGCTGCTGTGCCTGGGTGGCAATCTGTATGCCGCCAACCCTGACCTGACCCAAGCTAAACGAGCCCTTAGTCAGATTGACACCATTATTTATTTAGCCACCAAGCCAAATCTCGGCCACTTCCACGGGCTGGCTCGACAAAATACGCTGATCCTCCCTGTCTTTAACCGCTTTGAGACCCCCCACAAAACCACCGTCGAGTCCGGCAACAATTTTGTGCGGCTAAATGATGAAGGCAAAACCCATCTCAAAGAGGCCGATCTGGTGGCCGAAGTCCACTTCTTGACTGAGCTGGCCCACAGGCTGCACGGATCTTCCCCTATCGACTGGCGCAAGCTCCAAGACACCCGCTACATTCGTCAGCTGATTGCAGAAACCATTCCGGGCTATCAGAAAATTGGCCAAATTGACGACACCCGTGAAGAGTTCACCATTGCTGGGCGTATTCTCACCACCCCGAAATTTGCCACCCCCTCTGGCAAAGCTCAGATGCAGCTGACGCCGCTCCCTAAGCTAACCCTGCCAACGCCTGAACACTTTAAAGAAAGAGATACCCAAGGAATCGTCCTGGCGCTGATCACCGGGCGTAGCTACACCCAGCACAACACCATCGTCTATCGCACCGCTGACAAATATCGCGGCATGCCCCACCGCCACTGCATCTTGATGCATCCTGAGGATGTGGCTAGCGCTGGTCTCGCCAATCGCCAGCGGGTCACCGTTCAGGGTGAAGCAGGCAAGCTCGACGATATCGAAATCATCTGCGGCGCAGTGCGGCGCGGCGCGGCGCTAATGTTTTACCCCGAAGCCAATGTCTTAATGAAGGGGCACACCGACCCCAAATCTCACACCCCCGCTTACAAGCGAGTCCCTGTGATGGTTTTCGGGTAAAATATAAAAGCTTTACAAGTCCTCATAAAGGCTCCATGAAGCTTCGCCAGAGTTCCGGATAATTTACAGCTCGTTAGTAATCAGAAATACAAACGCAACAGTTAACATCGCTGACCTCTAGTCGGCTTAAAGCGAAGTGCCCGTATCCATAAATTCAGGAAAAGTAAGACTTTGAAGCCTTGAGCGAGTTTGTCGATTTAGCGAGGGCTCAGATGGGTAAACAGGTTCAAGCGGCTGAGGGGATATGCTCTCCACCTGTTGATAACTGTTTCTATATTGTTTGTTGCCAGATTTTTTTGTTTTCATATTGTATGAAATCCCTTGACCAGGGTTACCGTGAGTTCTTGACAGCCTCTGTAAGACTGTCCCAAATCCAGTTTGCTTACTAGCGGTAAGTAGCCTGGTGGTCTGTGCTGCATGGGTCCCTGTAGACAGGACAATAAGTCGGTCTCCCCGCTGGCTTGCTACAGCTGACTCTCCACCTGAGAATTCCTTGGATTCTTGATCTTTATCTCTCAGATGTCTTGAGATATTTAAACCCACAAATCATATGATTAAACCGTTAAAGCTTTCTCTTAGTTCTGTTGTGACAGCAATTCCAGAGCACGTCTGCTCTGATCTGAATGGCGAGATTGTTATTCTCAATCTGAAATCTGGCACTTATTTTGGCTTAAATGAGACTGGGGCACTGGTGTGGAATCTGATTAAAAATCCTAAGACCGTTGACCAGTTGAGAACTGCGATCCTGGATGAGTATGAGGTTGAAGACGAGGTTTGCGATCGCGACCTCACAGCCCTACTCCAAGCCTTAGCAGAACAAAACTTGATTGAGGTAACCAATGCAGAGGCGACTCAAACCGTTGACTAAGCTCAATCGACGGTGGCGAGATCTCCCTTTGCTAATGATCACTTTCATATTGCTGAGTGTCATTCGGCTAGGGCTATGGCTGTTACCTTTTCGGCTATTGTGCAAAGTCCTGATCCCTAGTGGTCAGCCCAGCCTCTCACCGCCCGCCTCTAGCGTGCTTGAAACCGCCCCTGCCCCAGCGCCGCTGGGTGCATTGAGCACAAATCATCAGCCTCACTCCCACCAGGCCCACACCCAATTGCGTCAGGTTGCCAAAATTGTTTGGGCCATTAATTTCGCCAGCCGCTACATGCCAGGGGGGGTAAAATGTCTGGCTCGGGCACTCACGACCCAGGTATTGATGAACTGGCATCAGTATGAGTCTGAAATGCAGATTGGCGTTGATAAAACACCTGAAGGTGACTTTAGGGCACATGCCTGGATTGAGTATCAAGGACATGTCATTGTCGGCAACCTCAAAGATCTTTCCGATTTCACAACATTGTTGGCTTATCGAGGCATTGAACCATGAGTGGCATCGTCGGGATAGTTTCTCTTAAGGGTCATACAGTCAGCCAAACTGATTTAACCGCCATGCTAGATACCCTTGCCCATCGAGGCACTGATGGGGTGAACAGCTGGTTGAAAGGAACCGTCGGCATGGGACACCGAATGCTGTGGAGCACACCAGAATCCCTGCTGGAAACTTTGCCTTTGGTGAAGCCACCCAAATCTTCGGCGAAAGATTTAGAACAAGATGCGACCGAAGATTTGACCGAGAATTTGGTACTGACTGCGGACGCCCGCATTGATAACCGTGATGAGTTGCTCACCGAGCTAGATCTAGGCAATCGGCCGCTTGAGAAAATACCTGACAGTGATTTTATCCTGGCCGCCTATCAAAAGTGGGGAATTGATTGCCCGCAGCATCTCCTAGGGGCCTTTGCATTCGCCATTTGGGATGCCTCAAAGCAGTCTCTTTTCTGTGCCAGAGATCATCTGGGGGTCAAACCTTTCTACTACTCCTATCAAGCCGATCACAGTTTTTCGTTTGCCTCTGAGATCAAGGCGCTGTTGGCTCTGCCCCAGATACCGCATCGCATTAATGAGATCAGGCTAGGCGACTATTTAGCCCTGATGATGAACGATAAAACCATCACGAGTTATTGTGATATTTTACGCTTACCCCCAGCCCATAGCCTTCTGGTCAGCCCATCAGAATTAAAGCTCTGGTCTTACTGGTCTCTCAATCCTGATTATGAGCTGAAACTAGATTCTGATGAAGCCTATGCCGAAGCGTTTCAGAAGATTTTCACAGAAGCCGTCAGATGTCGTTTAAGAAGTGCCTTTTCGCTCGGCGCTCATTTAAGCGGTGGTTTAGACTCCTCCTCGATCACCTGTGTTGCCCGCCAGCTACTGGCTGACTCTGAAGACACTACACTCCATACGTTCTCTAATATCTTTGACGATGTTCCAGAGTGTGACGAACGCCCTTATATCAATGCTGTTTTAGAACAAGGTGGACTCACCCCTCACTATGTTCAGGCAGACCAGTTCGGCCCATTAGCAGATACCAAAGAGATCTGGCAGTACGAAGATGAAGCCCTGTTGGGCCCGAGTCATTCCTATCCCTGGCATCTCAATCGAGCCGCTCAAGAGGCTGGGGTGCGAGTTGTCTTAGATGGATTAGATGGCGACACCACAGTTTCCCATGGTATTACCAGACTGGTAGAGTTGGCTCAGCAGGGAGCCTGGACAGATTTTTGCACAGAGGCTGAAGGTCTGGCTAAAAACTTTGACCGCTCCCCACGGTCGATACTCAAGAATTATGGCTACCCGACTTTACAGCGCTGGGGAAAATCCTGGCAATGGCTCTCCCTGGTCAACGCAATTCGGGTGCTTCATCAGCATTTTGGAATCTCCCGTAAACAGATGCTGGTGCAGTTTGGCCTAAAACCTTTTATCCAATCTTTCACGTCACGATTAACTCACCCAACCCCATCAAAGCAAACTCAAGCGACACCTGAGAAAGTGGCCTACCCTGACCTCATTAAGCAGGCATTTGCTGAGAAGATTGGTTTAGATTGTCGGATACAAGCGTGTGCCCCGCCTCCTTCAGCACCATCTACCTCAAGAGAACATCACTGGCAATCTCTCACCCATGGCATTCTCCCATTGATATTAGAACAGTTAGATCGCTCTGCAGCAGCATTCTCTCTTGAAGTGCGTCATCCCTTTATGGATAAACGTCTCATTGAGTTTTGTTTAGCCCTCCCGGCTGAGCAAAAGCTAAATCAGGGATGGAGCCGCATAATTCTCCGTCGAGCCTTAGCAGGGATATTGCCAGACGAGGTGCAATGGCGCGGTGGCAAAGCCATTATGACAGCTAATTTTTTACATGGGTTGCGTGTTCGCGATCGCCAACAGTTAGAGGATGTCATGCTCAATCAGGTAGCCATCCTGGAGCCTTACGTGAATATAGATGTTTTGAAGGCTGCTTATCACCGCATGATCTCTAGTCAGCAGGTCAAGGATCAAGATAACATGATGGTTTGGCGAGCAGTCATCTTGGCACTGTGGCTACAACGTTATTAATCAGTTTTTCAAAGCTTGGCAGGTCTTGCCCCTGACACTTTATATCCATTGACTATTGGGTCAGACAAGACTGTAAGTCCAGCTCAGGGGACGCAGTCTACCTTGTTAAAACTAACATGTAAAACAGGAGACTAATCATGAAGAAAACTTACACATCACCCCAACTGACTGTTCACGGTAGCGTTGAGCAACTCACCCAAATTACAGGGGCTGAACGCACATCGGATGTGTTGGCTTTCAACGGCACAACCCTCTTGTCAGACAATGATTCTCAGGACATAGATCTTGTTTTTCAGGAGAGTTAAGCTCACTGTAAAATAACCTGACACAGTTTTGAAGGTATACCAACTGTGACCAGACTGTGAACAATCTGTGATTTTCAGTCTATATAGGGTGTTCCTAGATTGTGACAAATCATCCCTTGTCACCAGAATAAGGGTAACACCCTATTTCTTTCCTATTATCTCTTCTATCTCACCCTGAAAGCATGAATATCTATAAAGCTTATGATCTCTGTATTCACTCAGAGATTCCGCTGCTAGAGACAATGGCGTCCTCAGGCCCAGCCGATGTCACCGTGCGGATAGGAAAGCTCAACGATATCATTCCAGCCAACCTGGATTGCGGCCATCGTCTTTTAGGTCAAATGTCAGGGAGTGGCAGATTTTTGATCCGATCAGG
Source organism: Cyanobacteria bacterium J06635_1 (assembly GCA_039820425.1). GTDB lineage: Bacteria > Cyanobacteriota > Cyanobacteriia > Phormidesmidales > Phormidesmidaceae > SIO4C1. The sequence continues at coordinate 31,189 of JBCBQD010000021.1, read as the reverse complement.
GCGAGAAATTATCATTGACCCACAGCCAGAAGCAACCGCATCGGTATTATGTGCCAACATCCTGGGTCCAGCCATGGCGGTTATTTTGCGTCAGCGAGGCTTACTGGTGCTCCATGCTAGTGCGGTGGTGATTAATAACTATGCGATCGCATTCATGGGTGGGTCTGGATGGGGCAAATCAACCCTGGCAAATGCTTTTCATCAAAAGGGTTACGATATTTTGACAGATGATGTCCTGGCAATTGACGTCCGGAACAATCCGCCGCTGGTTCATCCTGCCTTCCCTCAACAAAAACTATGGTCTGAAGCAGCGGTTGCCCTGGGCCATCACGCCTCAGATCTATCGCCTCTGCACAACAAGACTCCAAAACTTGCTTATGTGTTTAAGAGCGGGTTTTGTCAGGTGCTCGCACCACTACAGCGGATTTATGTACTGGCTAAAGGCGAACAGCATGAAATTGTTAAACTCACCCCTCAATCTGCATTTGCTGAGTTGGTACGACATACTCGCGGCGTCTCCAGCCTGATATCTCCAGAGTTTGTCACTCAGCATTTGAATCAGTGCACCCAACTGATTCAAACAACAGAGTTTTGTCGCTTCACCCGAAAACCATCACTAGACGCGTTACCAGAGCTGATGGCTATGGTAGAAGCTGAAACGCTCCCCCCGTCCTCTGTTACCCATCCCGCTGCTGTCATTGATTGAGCCTTGCGAACGTGCCTGCAACCTTCTCAACCCCTCTACACCGTGGGAATACCCTTGCATTTCATCTCTTAAGGATCTTCCATCTGGTATGGTCCGCCGCTGGCTACTGGACCTTAGGCTGGATACTGTTGTTGGTTGCTCAAGGCCTATTGCCGGCTGCAACCGTGGTCTTGAGCCGACAGTTGGTTAACAGCTTGGTGACCGTCATGGGTGAGGGTATAAATAGGGAAGCCATCCAAATACTGTTACTGCCCACTGCCTTGATGGCGACTATTTTACTGGCTACCCAGATGTTAGCCAGCATCGGTGAACTGATTCGCACCATGCAGTCAGAACTGGTACAAGACCACATTAGCCATTTAGTCCACGACCAGTCTATTAGCATTGATTTTGGCTGCTATGAATCGTCAGAGTATAACGATCAGCTTGAACGAGCCAGAGCTGGAGCCGGAGGACGTTCCCTAGCGCTATTAGAGAGTAGTGGCAGCTTATTGCAAAACAGCATTACCCTGTTTGCGGTGGCTGCACTACTCCTCAACTACGGACTTTGGTTACCCTTAGTTTTGTTAGGCAGTGCATTGCCCACCTTTTATGTAGTCTTGCGCTTAAATCGGCTGCAATATCAATGGTCACAACGAACCACCATCGATCGCCGTCGCTTAAATTATTTCGAGTTGTTGCTGACGCACTCAACCGTCGCGGCTGAGCTACGGCTCTTTGATTTTGGCCCCCACTTTCGAGAGTCTTACCAAAGATTACGCCACAGATTACGTACCGAAAGATTTAAACTCATCCGAGACCAAAGCATCAGTCGTTTTTTTGCTGGGCTGATAGCCCTACTGCTAGCAGGTAGCGTTCTATCTTGGATGGGGCGTCAGGTACTCTCAGGGGTAGTTACCTTGGGGGATCTGGCACTATTCTATCAAGCCTTTAATCGGGGGCAAAACGTTGTTAAATCAGCTTTAAATAGCCTGGGGCAAATTTATAAAAACAGTTTATTCATCAGCAACCTGTTTGAGTTCTTAAATATCCAACCTAAGATCGTAGATCCTCCCCACCCCATGGCAGTGCCCACCAATCTTAGCCAGGGCATTCGGTTCAATCGGGTCACCTTTCGCTATCCTGGCAGCAACGAGGCTGTACTCAAAGACTTTGACCTCACCATCCCAGCGGGCAAAATTGTGGCTATTGTCGGTGACAACGGTGCAGGCAAAAGTACCCTACTAAAGCTCTTGTGCCGGTTTTACGATCCTGAAAGCGGCAGTATCGAGCTAGACAGCATTGACATTCGCCAGTTTCCAGTGCAGCCCTTACGCAAGTTGATTACCGTCTTATTTCAGTTTCCGCTCACCTATCAGCTGTCAGCAGCTGACAACATCGCCCTGGGAGACTTATCGGCAATCGATCAGCAAGATCGGATTCAGGCTGCGGCGATAGACGCAGGCATTCATGACAAACTGATGCACCTGCCCCAGCAATACAATACGCTTTTGGGCAAATGGTTTCCTGGTGGCACCGATCTCAGCGGTGGTCAATGGCAGCGCATTGCCCTGGCCCGAGCCTTCTTTCGCAAAGCCCCCATTGTGATTCTGGACGAACCCACCAGTGCCATGGACCCGTGGGCAGAGTCAGATTGGCTGGATCGCTTTCGAAGCATGGCCAGTGGTCGTACAGCCGTAGTCATTACGCATCGGTTTACGCTGGCGATGCGAGCCGATCAGATTCACGTCATGCGCTCAGGGCAGATTGTTGAGTCGGGGGCCCATGCTGAGCTACTGCAACAAGATGGTCTATATGCTGAATCATGGCGATCGCAAATGCAGGCGACTCCCTCTTCTACCAGTCAAGCTGGACTATCTCCAGAATTAAGTCAACTTTCATCGTGATCCCCCCTTCAAAAACACGCAAGTCAACCAAATTCTTTAACCGCCCATGAAAACCCTATCTAACCCAACTCGGTTGCCAGGCGAGCTTAACCAAACAACAAGGGCTGAAGTTGAATTACTTTTATGCTGTGCTCGGACTCAAATTGAACCCGAGAGGGTTGAGCGCATCCAAGCTCTGTTGGCATTAGAGTTAGACTGGGAGTCTCTGATTACTTTGGCAACACGACACCGGGTACTCCCCCTTTTATTCCACAATCTGCAGCAGGTCGCGCCCAGGACATTGCCCTTGAAGGAGTTGACCCATCTACAAATTTTTTTTAGCCACCACACCTTTCGAAATTTAAACCAGACGGCAGAAATCATCAGACTGGTTGATTTATTAGCGCAAAACAATATCCAGGCAATTCCCTTCAAAGGACCTGCCTTAACTCTAAATGTTTACGGTGATATTGCGCTTCGTCAGTTTGATGACTTAGATATCTTGGTGCCTCAATCTGATTTTTTTGAGGCTAGAGCGTTGCTCATGACGCAGGGGGGATATCAACGTCCTAAACCCTCCAATTTTCTCACCCTTGAGCAGGAGCTATCTCATCTACGCTCTGGCTATGCTTGCTCACTGGTCAATCTCGACCGCAAGACCTTTGTTGATCTTCATCAGCAACTCACTGGCGGCACGTTTTTGCCATATCCGTTTGATTTTCAGGAATTGCATCAGCGATTAGTACCTGTTTCTCAGACGCCTCAACTGCTCACGTTACACCCAGAAGATTTGTTGCTTTATCTCTGCGTTCACGGGGCCAAAAGTCTGTGGGAACGTTTAGGATGGATTTGTGATGTGGCCGAACTCGTGCGGGCATATCCAACCATCGATTGGGAACAGTTACTCAAAAAAGCCCAAACTGCAAAAATTGAGCGCATGCTGCTCCTGGGACTGCACTTGGCAAACCAAGTTTTGGGGATGCCGCTACCGGCTGAAATTAGGGCGCAAATCAACGCTGACCTGGAGGCAAAACGCCTGGCAAAACAAGTCTCTCAACGACTTTTGTCCGGTGAGGGTGGATTAAATGCCAATTTTCACCTTGACAAACTGAAATTTCAGTTTCGCGCGATCGCAGATCCCAGAGAACAGGTTCGATACTGTATTAAGTGTTTCTATCGCCATGGATTAACACCGATATGGCGAGTATTCAGACCCACTGAAAAAGAGTGGCAATTTATCAAACTGCCCCGCTCTTTCCATTTTTTGTACTACCTGATTCGACCGATGCGGCTATTAGGCAGAGAAGCCGCCAATGTTTGGAAGAATTTTTCATCACAATCCTCCGAACAGATGTGACGATTCATCCATGTCCTAGATACTTTAGTTTTCTAGATCCCGCTTTCTATTGGAATAATTTGAGCCAATTCACCCACTGACGGAAACCTCTATCAAGAAGCCCGCTATCATAGAAGCAGTTGATATTTCTTAATATGACAGCGACTTCCCCCCCCGATAGGGGCGGCATCAAGGGTTTCATTGAGTCTCGGCTACTGCTGGGGCAGCCGCTAACGACCGAGTTGGCCGCCATATTGCTGGTTTATTTTGTTCAGGGCATTTTAGGCCTGGCTCGCCTGGCGGTGAGCTTTTTCCTGAAAGATGATCTGGGTCTCAGTCCGGCAGAGGTCGCCGCCTTGACCGGCATTGCCAGCCTACCGTGGACGATTAAGCCGCTGTTCGGTTTTCTCTCCGATGGCCTGCCGCTGTTCAAATACCGCAGACGCCCCTATTTGATCCTCTCAGGGTTTATGGGCGCAGCGGCCTGGCTGGCCCTGGCCACTGTGGTCAACACAGCCTGGGCGGCAACGGCGATGATTTTGATGAGTTCGCTATCGGTGGCCATCTCTGATGTAATCGTAGATTCCCTGGTGGTGGAGCGCGCCCGTGCCGAGTCCCAAGGAGAGGCGGGCACCCTGCAGTCGCTGTCTTGGGGAGCGTCTGCGTTTGGCGGTCTGCTGACGGCCTACCTGGGGGGCGTACTGCTTGAGCAAACCAGCACCCAGATGGTATTTGGCGTGACGGCGACGTTTCCGCTGATTGTGTCGATGGTGGCCTGGCTAATCAACGAGGAGCCCACCACAGAAGGCCCTAGTCTGAAGGCAGTTTGGCATCAGATCCAGCAGCTCAAAGGGGCGGTCAGTCAAAAAGCCGTTTGGATGCCAGCGCTGTTTCTATTTCTCTGGCAGGCCACGCCCACAGCAGATTCGGCCTTTTTCTTTTTCGCTACCAATGATTTGCACTTTGAGCCTGAGTTTTTGGGTCGGGTGCGGCTGGTGACCAGTTTTGCGGCCCTGGCAGGCATCTGGGTTTTTCAACGGTTTCTGAAGTCAGTGCCCTTTCGCACGATTTTTGCCTGGTCTACGGTGCTCGCCACTGTCGTGGGTATGAGTACACTGCTGCTGGTCACCCACGCCAACCGCGGCCTCGGCATTGACGATCACTGGTTTAGTCTGGGCGACAGCGCCATCTTGACGGTGATGGGCGAAATCGCCTTTATGCCTGTGCTGGTGCTCTGTGCACGGATTTGCCCACCGGGGGTGGAGGCGACCTTATTTGCTCTACTGATGTCGATTGTGAATTTGGCGGGTTTGATCTCCCACGAACTGGGGGCCGTCTTAACCCACTGGCTGCATGTCACCGAAACCGAATTTGACAACCTTTGGCTGTTGGTGATGATTACCAATCTGACCACGCTGCTACCGCTGCCGCTGCTGTGGCTGCTGCCAAATTCAACCTCTGAGCGGGCTGCTCCAGAAGGCCCCAAATCTGTCGAAGCAGCTGCCCAGTCCAATCCTGAGACAGCGCCCACACAAGAGGTTGGCATGACCGTCTTGATGGCCCAGACTGGCACGGGCCTCTCCCCTGAAGCCGTTGAGGCGGCCGGCAATCTTGAAATTAAGCTCTAATTTTTTCTCTCGCATCTTTCATCACACCTTTCATTCCACCGCTTTGTCCATCACACCCATAGACATCTGCAATGCAAACCTTAGACCCGACCCTCAATGTAAATTCGTCGCCAGATAATTTGTCATTTGACATGGACGACTGGCGCAGTGGCTATCGTTCGCAGCCCAATGAATATGACTACGAGATTGATGATATCGACGGGGAAATTCCTGCGGAGTTAGAAGGCACGCTGTTTCGGGTGGGGCCGGGGCTGCTAGATATCAACGGATATCCGGTGCAGCATCCGTTTGATGGGGATGGCATGGTGAATGCGATCGCACTCTCCCAAGGCCGAGCCCACTACCGCAATCGGTTTGTGCGCACCGAAGGTTATGTAGCCGAGCAAGCCGCTGGCAAACCCCTCTATCGTGGCGTCTTTGGCACCCAAAAACCCGGTGGCGTCCTGGCCAATGCCTTTGACGTGCGCCTTAAAAATATTGCCAACACCAACATCCTTTACTGGGGCAACAAGCTGCTGGCCCTCTGGGAAGCCGCCGAACCCCACCACCTTGATCCACATACCCTGGAAACCCAGGGCATTGATTACCTCAACGGCTTACTCAACGTGGGCGATGCCTTCTCCGCCCATCCCCGCATTGACCCCAGCTGTGAGCGAACCCATGGCGAGCCCTGCCTGGTAAACTTTGCCGTTAAACCTGGCCTGTCCAGCACCATCACACTTTATGAATTTGATCCCCAGGGCCGATTGGTTCACCAACACGCCCACGCCATTCCGGGGTTTGCCTTTCTGCACGATTTTGCCATCACGCCCAATTACTGCATCTTTTTCCAAAACCCGGTCAGCTTTAACCCTGTCCCCTATGCCCTCGGCTTCAAGGGCGCTGCCGAATGCATTGCCTTCAACCCCAAGCAACCCACCCAGGCGATCATCGTTCCGCGCAACGGCACAGACCCGGTGCAGTTCATCAAAACCCGCGCCTGCTTTGTGTTTCACCACTGCAACGCCTTCGAAGCAGACGGCAAACTCTACCTCGACTCCGTTTGCTACCAGGACTTCCCAACCCTAAAAGGCGGCAAAAACTACCAGGAAGTCGATTTTGATCAAGTGCCCGAAGGTCAGCTCTGGCGATTTGAACTCGACCTGGCCAGCGAAACCGCAAAAGCAACCCAGCTGATTCAGCGCTGCTGCGAGTTCCCCGATATCCACCCGGATTACGCGGGTCGTCCTTACCGATATCTTTACATCGGAGCCGCTCTCAAAGCGCAAGGCAACGCCCCCCTCCAGGCCGTGCTCAAGCGCGATCTCGAGACCGGAGAAGAGCAACTATGGCACCTCGGCAGCCGTGTCTTCATGGGTGAACCTGTGTTTGTCCCCCATCCCCAAGGCACCACCGAAGATGACGGCTGGGTCCTGATGCTGCTTTATAACGCCGAGTATCAACGTTCTGAGCTAGCCATCTTGGACGCTAAGGATATAACGGTCCCTCCCGTGGCTTGCCTCAAACTCAAACACCACGTCCCCTACGGACTCCACGGCAGTTTCACCCCAAAATATTTTGGTCCTCAGTAACACGGGCGCTGGTAAGTGCGCTGCGCTGGTGAATAGGTGAGTGGGTGAAAATACCTCACCATTTCACCTGGAATTTTAGTTAGACTCGCTATCTTCTTGAAAAGGCGGGAACACTGTAGGCAAGAAGCGATGTATCAAAAATAACTTGTATTACGCAGTCCGCAGAAGCCATGTCTAAATCTTTGGAAACACCCACGCTATGCTATCGACTCGTCCCTGAAGACGCAGGTGTCAAGCTTGAGATATGGGAACCTGCACAAGTTACTGAGTATCGAAAAGCACCCTATCACTTTTTCATTCGCTACCAGCTAAAGTCGGAAGCAGAGGCCCAGGTCATCCTGGATCAATATCTTATTGACAATGCATTTGAGTCCGCTGTTTGCCACAATCAGCCCAAAACAGTATCACCGCTCAAGCCATTGATGGCTCGCAGTAAGACCTACGCTGCTTGAGACGTGACAAACCTCCACGCGCGTACGCCCTACCACAGTTAACCCCTAGACCCTAAAATCTGAAACCTAAAACCTGGCACCATCCGACAGTCATCGACTACTCTCCTTCAGCCAAAGGGGAGTAGTCTTTCTCTTGTATGTAGTATTCACCGATGTCCACATCGCCGATCAAGATTTGCTCGTATTGAACCGTCCCGCTCACCCGAGCGGTTTCATCAAGGGCAGGTTCAGACGCCTCAGTGAGCACCCAAATGCGACCGGTTTCATCTTCAAGCTCATAAATCCATCCCTCTAACAGCGGCACTCGCTGGCGGACAATCCCCTCTAGCTCAACGCTTTGATTGGGTTGCGGATCTTGGCGCAAGGTCTCGACTGAGGTGGCCTTACCCCCCAGTGAAATCGATGGTAAGGAAAGCGTCGACTCTTGTTTGGTGGGGGCTTCGGCGTCAGCCAGGGGCGTGCAAGCCCCCACCAAACACAGCATTAGCAGATTGGGTAAACAAAAGACGCTGTACTTAGCATTCATAGTCATAGCAAGTCTTTATCTAGCAAAAGCATCGGTGCAAGCAGCAGCCCCAACAAAATCGGAAGGTGCTTTAGGTCAGTTCCCTTTGGTAATCTGGTTGTCAGTCGATGGATCGTACATCCGGGTGCGCTTGATTTATACCACCCTCGTACCTGACGCCCATAGTTTACGCTCACAGTTATAGCTCAAACGACTCTATCCCCGCCTACCTCAAACACCGTAATGGCCGAAATCCTTGATGGGAAAGTGCTTGCCCAAAAGATTCAGACAGATTTAGCAGACCAAATCATGGATTGGCACGACACCTACGGTCGCGCCCCAGGCTTGGCTGTGGTCATGGTCGGCGATAATCCTGCCAGCGCCGTCTATGTTCGTAATAAAGAGCGCGCCTGCGATCGACTTGGCATTGCCTCCTTTGGCAAACATTTACCCACCCAAACCACTCAGTCCGACCTCAGTGCTTTGATTCAAACCCTTAATCAAGATGAACGCGTCGACGGTATCTTGATTCAACTGCCGCTGCCCGATCATCTAGACTCCGTTGCCCTGCTCAATGAAATTGCCCCCGCCAAGGATGCCGATGGCTTGCACCCGATCAATATAGGTCGCTTAGTCAGGGGTGAATTTGGGCTGCGAAGCTGTACCCCGGCAGGGGTGATGACCCTGCTCAAAGCCCATCAAATTGATCCCATGGGCAAGCACGCGGTGGTGTTGGGGCGCAGCATTCTGGTGGGCAAACCCATGGCAATGATGCTACTTGGGGCCAATGCGACGGTCACCATCGCCCATTCTCACACCCAGGGGTTAGAAAACATCACACGGCAAGCCGATATCCTGGTCGCAGCGGTGGGTCGCCCCCAGATGATTAGACCTAACTTTGTCAAACCGGGCGCAGTGGTGATCGATGTGGGGATCAACCGGATCCCACTGGCTGAGACGGGCAAATCTAAATTGGTGGGCGATGTCGATTTTGAGGCCGTTGAGCCCATCGCCAGCGCAATTACCCCCGTCCCCGGTGGAATTGGCCCGATGACGGTCGCCATGTTGTTGCACAATACTGTATTGAGCTACCGTAAGCGGTTCAACATATTAGATCCGTCTTAATTCACGTGCCTGTTGTCTGCTACTTGAACCGAACTATTCTGCCCATTTACGTTTAACTCTGATGGTAACTACAGACTCTGCCCCCAATACAGCTGCCGTTAACACATCTACGTTTGATTTGCCGACTTATTTATCGGCCCGTCAAACCCAGATAGAGGCGGCCCTAGATCAGTCGCTGGCGGTTGTCTATCCTGAGCAAATCTACGAAGCCATGCGGTATTCGCTCTTGGCAGGGGGCAAGCGGCTTCGACCGATTCTGTGTTTAGCGAGCTGTGAGTTAGTAGGGGGCGACCCTGAGGTCGCCATGCCCACTGCCTGTGCCCTCGAAATGGTGCACACGATGTCGCTAATCCATGATGATTTGCCCTCTATGGACAACGATGACTATCGTCGAGGCAAATTGACTAACCACAAGGTTTATGGCGAGGATGTGGCGATTTTGGCGGGGGATGCCCTGCTGGCCTACGCCTTCGAATTTATTGCCCGTGAAACAAAACAGGTCGCCGCGGAAAGGGTTCTAGAAGTCATCCGGCGACTCGGCAAAGCCTTTGGCACAGCAGGGCTCGTCGGCGGGCAAATTGTTGATTTGGCCTCAGAGGGACAGTCTAACGTTTCGTTAGAAACCCTTAATTTTATTCACAAGCACAAGACGGCGGCATTGCTTGAGGTAGCGGTGGTGTCAGGAGCCGTTTTAGCCGGGGCTGATGACACCGCCGTTGGCCAGCTAACCCGCTACGCCCAGCACATTGGGCTCGCCTTTCAAATTGTGGATGATGTTTTAGACATCACCTCAACCCCCGAAGAATTAGGCAAATCAGTGGGCAAAGATATCGCCGCGCAAAAGGTCACGTACCCCAGCCTATGGGGGATTGATGAGTCAAAACAACAGGCTCAGCAGCTAATTCAAGCGGCTAAAGATGAGTTAGTTACCTTTGGTGAGCTAAGGCAGCCGCTGGTTGCGATCGCAGACTTCATTACCGCCCGAACCCACTAGTCCTCTCTCCTGGTCCTCTATCAATCGAGCCTGATCTCAACCGCGCCTTATCAAATAACACTATGGAAAACTTCAGTGACATCTTCCAAAATCACGTTCTCGTGGTAGCCCTGATCGCCTGCTTGATCGCCCAGGCACTCAAAGTCGTGGTTGAGCTCATCCACCACCGCAAACTTAATTTTCGTGTCCTGGTTGAGACTGGCGGCATGCCCAGTGCCCACTCTGCCCTGGTGACGGCCCTGGCCTTTGGCATTGGCCAAACCATTGGGTGGGCCAGCCCAGCCTTTGCCGTCACCCTGGTATTTGCCATCATTGTCATGTATGACGCCGCCGGGGTCCGACAAGCCGCAGGCAAGCAAGCCAAAATCCTCAATCAAATCGTAGATGAAATGTTCAATGAACACGACTTTCAAGAAGATCGTCTCAAGGAACTGCTGGGGCATACCCCCGTTCAGGTGATTGCAGGATCTGTCTTAGGAGCCGTGATAGCTTGCCTGGCAGCGCCTGCATACTAGTAGGGGCAAGGTGGCTCTAAGGCATCGTCACCGTTGAAACCAACCGAATAACCCGTTCTCCATCCACTAAGATAGCCGAATAATTTTCACCGGTCAGGGTTTGCAATAAATCAGCCGCCGCTGCCGAATCCGTCGTCGTCAACGCCAGCAGATAGGGACGCTCACGATAGACCGCTAACCCGACCGAATGCCCCAGGGTTTGCTGAATAGAACTGGCAATATCGGGCTGATCGCCATAGTCTACCAAAACCACATAGGTACTCCCCAGCGTTTGGGGGTTATAAGCCGTCTCAGAAGATCCTGCCGCCGCCGCCGTGGGTGTTGCTGCTACATTTTCAGTCGGGGCAGCTGCTACATTTTCAGTCGGAGCCGTTGCCACATTCTCGGTCGGTATAACGGTTGCGCCAGCAGTCGGCGCAGTTGCCACATTTTCAGTTGGCTCGACGGGCACTGCTTCAGGGGTCTCAGCCTGCTGAGGCTGAGCCTCAGTAGGCTCATCAGACGCATCCGCCGCCTCTACAGGCAACTCTCCAGAAGGCTCGGCAACAAAGGTCTCAAAGCCTTCGATATCATTGAGGTAAAGCGACCAAGAGTTGACCGCCTCCAGATTGGTAAACCCACCTGCACGAACAACCACCTCGTCCACATAGTTACAGACCAACACCGGATTATCAGTTGGCAAAACTGACAGGGCGCGTTCTCGCTCGGTTTCACTCTCGGCTCGCACTAGCAATAGATACTCCCCTGCTGCGGGGGATGGGCAAACCGGATAACTTTGCGCCAGGCTCACCGTCGAGAGCAGCCCCATTCCTAAGCCTGCGATACACAGACCAATTGTCTGCTTAAGCTGATGCTTCATAGCCTTTAAGCCCCCCTTAGAGATATAAACTAAGCTGGCTGAACCGTGGATAAGCTGAGTGATAGAGGCTCATTACGCAATCGACTCCAGGGATGCCAGCGGCTCTGAAATCGTTTCCGACGGGGCATCAAACTCACCAATCGCCACGTATTCTAACCGCAGCTTGAGCCAGGTAATAAACTGTTTATCAGTAGAGACGACCGCCGCCGCCGGTTGTGGGCAACGGGCTTTCTCTTCAGCAAACTCCGGGGCTTCTAAAAACGCAGGCTGTTTAACCAACCAAAAATCAATCGTCTTTTCCTGGGACTGATAATGGCGCTTTCGCTCTTTGAGCACCTCTTCAAACGGCTCTTCGTCAAGCAAAAATCGCTGACTGGCCAGGGCATAGTAATAAGTGGTCATGGTTCGACTAAAAATCGATGGGCCCGACAGGAACTTGATTATACTCCTGGTCCATGACGAAGTCATCTTCCTCTGCAGTACTTAACACAGCACTGTCGTCCGGCGATGAAACCTCAGCACTGTTGATCACCACCCCCAGCAGTCTGACATCATCGTTAAGCTCTAGCTCTTCTAGCGCCGTCGTCAGGACCGCCTTCTCGGTGATCCCTGGGCGGGTTACCAGCAAAAGACCGTCAGCCTCTGACTCTAGGATGAGAGCGTCGTCACACTTACTCAAGGACGGGGTGTCTAAAATCACCATGTCAAATCGCCCGCGAGCGTCCTGCAAAAACCGACGCATCTCGCTAGACTCCAGGACCGCGGCCGCCTGCCGCTGAGGCCCTGGGCTCGGAGCCACATAGAGATTCTCAACCGTCGGCACCATGCAGACGTTTTCGCCCACCTGGCCACCGTAGTAGCGCAAGGGTTCGGTCAAAATCTGAGGATCAAAGGTCAGATCCAGGTATCCCACCTTGGACGGAGAGCGCAAATCTGCCTCTACCAGCAGCGTACGTCGCCCGGCCCGAGCAGATGCGATCGCAAGGTTATAGGCGCTGACACTCTTGCCTTCTTTATCACGGGTACTGGTGACTAAAACCACCCGTGGCCCAATGGCACTGACCTCCGACGCCCCCACCAAACGCAACTTGCTCAAAAAGCGCTCATAGCTCTGGTGATAGGGGGAATCAGCCTGTAGCAAAATCGGAGCCGCCTTGCTGGGCCGCGTTTTGATGTTGGGAATGGTCCCCAAAATCGGAATCTCCTGATCCTTAAGTAAACCCTCGAGATCCTCGGCAGTGCGAATCGTGCCGTCCAGGGCATCGAGGACAAAGATCACAGCTCCGCCCACCAACAAGCCAATTAAGCTACCCGCTAAGAGCACCACAATGGGATTGGGTGCGTCTTGCTCAGCCTTAACCGTAAAGGGGGGCTTAGCCTCGGTCAAACTACTAACTGTCTCAGCCTCGGCAGCCTCAGCGTCAACCCGTTTTGCCAAAATCTGATCATACAAAGCCCGCTTCAAGGCAACCTGCTGAGCTAAGCGATCTCTGTCTAGCTGCTTGTTAGGCAGGCTTGCATACTCCTGCCGGAGGCTTTGATCATAAAACCGGAGCAGGTTTTGCTGTTGCTCCAATGCTTCTCGCTGGGCTTGCAGGGCAACCAGTTGATTGGCTAAAGCCGCCCTGGCCGGATCTAAATTGCTATTCAGAGAAGTAGCGATAACTTCTTGCCCTCCCTGGACCGGAGATGTCTGCCCATCTCCTCTAACCACCTGAAAAGCCCGCTCAGCTAGCAATCGCTGAAAGGCCCCCAGGCTTTGCTCTAGCTCAGCCACAGCCGGATGCTGAGGACGATGGCCTGCCTCGATCAATAGCTGCCTTTGGGTTTCGGCCTCGTATACCTGGGATCTCAAATTGGCAATAATCGGATCTGCACTCAACGCCGACGACGCATAGGCCTGATCTGGAGTCATGCCGAGTCGTCGCTGAATACTATCCATCTGCCCCCTAAGCCCCTCTAGGGTCAGCGCATTTTGACGAAACTGCTGCTGCCCACCAGAAATTGCTCCGAGTACAGATCCATCTTGGGCCGCCTGAATCGCAGGCCCTTCAAGCCGATCGTAGGCCTCCAACGCTTTCTCAGCCTGACGCAGCTCACCTTCAACCCCAGGCAAACGCTCATTTAGGGCCTGAATAATATCCTGCAGCTGCCTTTTGTTCGTCTGGCGACTGAGCTCGATCATCGCCTTGTAGAGTAAATCCAGGGTCTGCTCAGCCACCTTGGGATCATCCGAAATAAATCGCACAATCGCTCGCTGCCCGCCAAACTCGGTGGGCTCTACGCCAATCCTGGTGTTACTGGCAATAGCCTCAGGGGTTAAATCAATACCCAACTCGCCAAGTTTGAGAGACACCTGCTCTAGCAAAATGTCAGAGAGTAGAAGGTCTTCAGTAATGATGCCCTGACCCTGCTGCTGCACCTCGGTCCCTGTCGCCGTAAACGCAACCAGGGGTGAGTTATCAACTAGTACAACCTCTGAGTACCACTCCGTGGGCGGTGGCGGCTGAAAAGCAACTACACCCGAAGCACCCAAAATGGCTAAGAAACTCGCTAAGCCAGCCCACTTATATCGATTGAGTGCTAACAGATATCGCTTGATAAAGGGGGATGCCATGACAGTTCAAATCTAAAAAATTAAGGGGACTAAGTCTTGTTTGACAAGCTGGTTTTGAGAAGACGTTGATGATTGAATCTTACGATGTTTGCCTAAGTTGGTGAAGGTTAATACTTAAGGATAGAGAAGGATTGCCCAAGATAAGATAAATCTCTACAAAATAACAACAACTAGGACAATCAAATCCGGACAATTTTACCCAGAGACTCAATCAAAAACATTGGTATCAAACACACCATCCACAAACAGCAAGAAACCCAATACATCTCGGAAAGGTCGTGTCACCGTCTCTAAAGCAAAACTCAGCCGAGAAACAAAGTTTCGGCCCACAATAATTACATCATCATCTTGCAGAGGCGGATTTTGAGTCGGGTCACCCCGAAACGCATCCTTAGCATCGAGGTCTAGTGAAACCGCCTCTCCGGTTTCTGGGTCAAATCGAAACAGCGCAACAGACCCCAGTCTGGCCCGATCGGGATTAATGCCCATCTGAGTGATGGCGTCAACAAAGCTGCTGCCATTTTCGAGGTTAAGTAACCCCAGGGTGCCACCCCCCACCCGGCCACCCCCAGCCGCGTAGTTCAGAATCCGAATGGTAATCTGAGGCTGCGCCAGGGTAGAGTTCGCCACCAGCGTGCGATCATAACCATCTAAGGTGGCTGGGTCTAGCCGGGGGATGGTAATCACATCACCATTTTCGAGGCGCAAATCTGGCAGCGCCTGCCCTTCCCTAAGCGGGGTAAATAAATCCACCGTTTCTGCGACGACACGGCCATCTCGCAAACGTCTCTGAACATTTAATGACCTCAGATCGGCGGTATTGGTAGCCCCCCCGGCAATCAAGAGAGCGGTTGATACACGTGGCTCAGGCAGCGGGTAAAAACCAGGCCGTTCAACCTCGCCCAAAATCGTCACCTCGACCCCTCGCTGGGCGACTAGGGTGAGTGTGACATCCTTAGGCCCTCTGTAGCCAGGATCAGCAATCTCACGGATCACCACGTACTGATTATAAACTTGGCGAATCCTGTTCTCAGCCTCTTCTAAGGAGAGTCCGACCAGGGGAGTTGCCCCCTGAATCGGTAAAATCACCTCCCCCTGCAAATCGAGGGTCGCTTGAAAGCTCAGATCTGGGAATCTCTGGACGCTAACGAAAATACTGTCACCAGGCCCCAGACGATATTGGTCAAACACGGTCTCGGAGTAACCACTGTCACCCTGACCAAGCGGTGCAGTGTTTAGACCCTCGTAAAAAGGGCCCTGGCTGCTGGGCACAATGTCAACCTGAGGCAAGATTTCGTTCGTCTCAAAGCCGTCAGATTCAGAGATATCAGACTCAGCCGCCTCAGCCTCGGGAGCATCAGAGTCAAAAACATCACCCTCAGGAGTATCCACGCCCTCCAGCGGTTCGCCCTCCAGAGGCTCATCTGGAATCTGCCCCTCAGGCACATTTTCGCTGTCGCTAGAGGGGGTCTCTTCGAGGTCGGGCAGGTCTGATGCATCTGCCAAATCGCCCAAGGCAGCCTCTAAAGCAGAAACCCCTGAGGTTTCACCCGGAGCCTTTTCAGCCAAGGCTTTTTCACTCAAAGGCTTTTCATCCAAAAAAGGCGAAGATGTGACGATTGACGCCCTGACAGTCGACGCAGTCACGGTCAGCCCCGTCACACTGAGACATAAAGCTAAAGCCAAACGTCCCCAGCCCAGCCATGTGGTTTGATACTGCACCTGGGTGGGATAGATTCCGGTAGGAGGGGATAAAGGCTGGGGACGCAGATCATTAATGCGATAACCGGACATAGCGTAATGAATCAATATAGAGGGCTAAAGCGAAAGTAAGCTGTAGCCAATCTAACCCATGATGTTTCCCAACGGCAGTCCCTTCTTTTAGAAAATGACCAGGAAATAGACAATTCTTTAAGTTTTTGTGAAGTTCGAGACAGCAATTGTCGCAAGGTTAGGACGCTGTCTGGGCAAAGACCTGTGCCTGTAGAATCGTCTGAACTTGCTGACCCAACTCTTGGAGGACCGTCCGGGCAGCCTCACTGTCACTGAGCGGGGCAATCGGCACAAGTAAGGTCGTAGCCACCCAAGGAAGGCGCTGATGGGACTGCAGTTGGGCTTTTTGATCACCCCAAAACCATCGACTAGGAGAGGGATGCCCTCCCTGGGGCCAAGCATACCACTGTAGAGCGGCGTAGGTTTGTTGAGCATTCCACACGCGCAAAAAATCGGCTTGCAGCTGATAGGCAGGGATTTCACCCATCGCTGGCACCTCAATTGCCATGCGTTGATAGGAGTCTGTCGTCCACTTTTGAGCCCCCTTTAAATCTAGCCATTCGACTTCTGGCTGATCAGAGGCTTGGGCCTGGGGACGCAGTAACAGCACCATCGGCTCCCCCGCAGGCAGCGAGGCAAACTGCTGCACTGACCACTTATCTCCCCCAAAAGCAGTGGTCTCTTGCACAACTTGCTGCCAACCGGGTATGGCTAACCCCGTTTTACGAATATCCCTGAGGGTTTCTATCTGGGGGACACTCGGGGCAGGGCTCCAGGGCCATTGACCCGAAAAATATCTCGGCAGGGCATTGACCGCCACTAAAATGGCAAGGGTAACCACAATGAAGCCTTTGAGTAAACGCTGGGTAGATTGGCCGAAGCGGACAGTGGACTGCATAGCGATCAGGAGGATAAGGGGAGTTAAAAGTCGTAGGGGGGATGGGGTTGGGGTGTAGATGCCACGGGTTCGACATTTTGCACCTTGAGATGGATGGGGACAAAACGCTCGATCAGACGGACTAATACAATCAAGGAGCCCAGCATGGCGGCAGAATATAGATCGCCTCCCCAACTTTCATGGAGCCAATGAAACGCGCTTTCCATGCTATTACCGTGGAAAAAGCTCAAAATGGTGTTGCGTAGAATATTGCCAGTGACGCTGATGAAGACAATGCCAGCAAAAAATAGGCCGGTTCGCAGCTTTGAGACATAGAGCTCGGCCCAGTAGGTCAAAATCAGCCCCATGTAAAAGCTGGTAAACAGCATTTTTAAGCCGGCACAGTGGGGGGCGACTTCTACCAACTGCTGGTTAACGGACAAATAAATTTCATTCACCTCGACGTCAATGCCAAGCTGCAGCAAAATAAATCCTGCGATCGCAGCAATAAACCGCTGCAGCGGCAAGATGTAAGGCTCAATCAAATAGGGCAGTTGCGTCGGCGTAGCCAACCCAATTAGCAACAGAGGAAAGGCCTGCAGCCGCACGCCCGCTGTGCCTTTGAGTAACCAGCAGAGGCCGATTAGCATCAGCGGCAGCGACAGGTTCATCAGATCCGCTGTACCGCTGCCATAGAACAAAATGGCGAGCACAAAAAAAGCGACTCCAGCCGGATGCAGCCGATCTTCGAGCTGCTGCCATCGGCGGCGCGCGCCCCAGGCCAGATAAACGGCGAACGGAATCCCTAACAAGCCATGGCTAAAGTATTCATGCTGGATGCTGATCGACTTGTTGAGCCAGCCATCTACCCAATGCCATATCAGCGGCACGTATAGCAGGGCCAACAGCCCTGCTATACACAGCTCCATAGAGGCATATCGACGGGTCGGCAATTGGGGAGGGCTACTTAGCATAGAGGTTCAGAAGGAGTAGGAGTAGGAGCGGCCTGGTTAATCAGGGTTTCAATCACATCTACAACATAGTCAAGCTGGTCTTCTTTAAGCCCTGGATAAATCGGTAAAGATAAAATCTGCTGACTCAGGGCCTCAGCGTTAGGAAAGTCGCCGAGCTGATACCCCAGATGTTTAAAGGCGGGTTGCAAATGACAGGGCACCGGATAGTGAATCCCCGACTGAATATCGTGCTGGCTGAGCTCTAGCTGCAGTACAGTGCGATCAATCGGGCAATCGGGCATCAGACGAATCACATATAAATGATAAACATGACCGTTTCCACAGTGATTGACCATGGGCACAATGCCCGCAGTGCGCAGCGACCGTAGCCGCTGATCATAAAGCCCAGCCAGGCGGTTGCGATCGCGATTCCACTCAGTTAAATAGGGCAGCTTAGCTTTGAGAACTGCTGCCTGGAGCGTATCCAAGCGACTGTTCGTGCCCCCTGGGTCGGTGTGAAAATATTTGCGCGTGGCCCCATAGTTGCGCAAAGACCGCACCGTTTGGGCCACCACATCGCGCTGGGTGACCAGCATCCCGCCATCGCCAATGGCCCCCAAATTTTTGCTGGGGTAAAAACTAAAGGCCGCAGCCAGCCCAATACTACCGGCCCGATAGCCCTCACACTCAGCACCGTGGGCCTGGGCCGCGTCTTCAAAAATAATCAGATCATAGTTTTGGGCCAACGCGTGGAGGGCGGACGGTGACACCATCTGGCCATATAAATGGACGGGGATAATCGCCCGGGTCCGCCGCGTGATCGCTTGCTCAGCCGCCCTGAGATCAATCAAGGCCGTCTCCAGGTCACAGTCCACAAAAATTGGAGTGGCCCCTGCCTGCAACACGCCAATCAGCGTGGCGACAAACGTATTCACCGGCAAGATCACTTCGTCCCCTTCGCCAATGCCGCAGGCCTGCAGCCCTAGTGCCAGGGCATCGGTCCCCGACCCGACGCCAGCCGCGTAGGGCGAATTGCACAGGGCAGCAAACTGTTGCTCAAAATCGGCCACCGCCTGCCCTAAGATATAGTCGCCTTTGTCTAGCAACCCCTGCATTGCCCCAAGCAACTCCGTCTGGAGGGGGGCATGTTGTAGCGATAAGTCAACAAAGGGAACAGGGTTTGGGCCAGATGGAAGCATTGGGTAGTGGGTAATAGGTGGTGGGTAGTAGGTGGTGAGTAATGGGTGGTGGGAGTTGATCCCTTTCGCCTTATAGCCCTATCGGGCATGGCTTCGCCAGCGCCTTTCGCCTTTCACCTTTCGCCTTCTCCTGGCTCCTGGCTCCTGGCTCCTGGCTCCTGGCTCCTGACTCCTATTCCAGGCATAACACCTCGCCTTAAGTCAGCCCACCCTTAGTTTTGCCCACCTTTCTCTAGGTTGTGTATTGTTAAACGATGAATTCTTGATGAATCTTGCTGAATAATGAGCCTAGTTAAACCTTGGTCACATCCAAACCTGTCATTTGCCCAACGGGAAATCCTCAAGTTTTCGAGCTGAATGTGATTGACACCCTGTAGAATGCCCGCTCAGCTTGAGGTGAGTAACACGCCCCGATCTCAACATTAGGGAAAATCATGGACTTCAAGACAGCTTGTACCTTAATTAGCAAACA
Organism: Cyanobacteria bacterium J06635_1; assembly: GCA_039820425.1. Classification (GTDB taxonomy): domain Bacteria; phylum Cyanobacteriota; class Cyanobacteriia; order Phormidesmidales; family Phormidesmidaceae; genus SIO4C1. Next base: position 11,742 of record JBCBQD010000021.1, on the reverse strand, counting down.
AACCACCCTCGATGGCTCAGAGCCAGACGCTTTTCTAGCCAGACTGCAGCAGTTTAAGTCCCCGATTCCGGGACAGGCTACCTCCCTTTTATTGGCCCTCAAAGTGATTGCCGATGGCCTCAAAACATCCCCCACCATCGAGCGTTCTCTCGCCCATGGCCTCTATCAACTCGCCTACGAAAGCCGCTGGACCTACGAAAAAGGTCGACAGCGCAGTGTCGAGTGGCCCCCTTTACTCGACGAGGACATTGAAAGAATTGCGATCGCAGTCAACCAAATCTTTGCCGGGTCTTAATCAGGGTCTTAACCTGCGTAGCATCCTATCTCCTCTACATAAACGATGAATGATGAACGAGGAACGATGAGTTTAAATTCATCATTCACCATTCACCATTCATCCTTTTTCTACCCCAGGTTCGGCAAACCACACTCTCAGATCTATTGCCGGGTGGTCACTTTCATCGGTAAATTAGCACTCATGGGTTGAGAGTGCTAACACTGTCAACCCTTTTGATTGAGCAATCCTCTTCACTCAATCTTGTTGGATTTGGAGATTTAGAAATGGCCGCAATAGCATTGAATGTATCAACCGTTAAGCCCTTGGGCGATCGCGTATTAGTGAAGGTCAGCGACGCTGAGGAAAAAACAGCTGGAGGCATTTTGCTGCCCGACACCGCTAAAGAAAAGCCCCAGATTGGCGAAATTGCCCAGGTTGGCCCAGGTAAGCGCAACGACGATGGTAGCCTGCAGACCATGGAAGTGAAAGTAGGCGATAAGGTGCTGTACTCCAAGTATGCGGGCACCGAGATCAAGCTGGGCTCTGACGAGTACGTGCTGCTGCGCGAGCAAGATATTTTGGCCACTCTGGCGTGAGCCAGTTAAAAGTTAAAGGTTAAAGGTTAAAGATTGAAACCCTTAGAAATTCAACCTGTTTAGGGTAAATCATCTTGAAAATAACTTTTCACTTTTAACTTAATTAACCCTCCCCAACTGTTACCCCTCACTACGAAAGAAAACTGGACTACCCATGGCAAAATCTATTACCTACAACGAAGACGCCCGTCGCGCCCTGGAGCGTGGCTTTGATATGCTGGCCGAGGCCGTTGCCGTCACCCTAGGGCCTAAGGGTCGGAACGTGGTCCTCGAGAAAAAATTTGGCGCACCCCAGATCATTAATGACGGGGTAACCATTGCTAAAGAAATTGAACTCGAGGATAACATCGAGAACACCGCTGTCTCGCTCCTGCGTCAGGCCGCCTCAAAAACCAATGATGCAGCGGGTGACGGCACCACCACCGCCACCGTACTAGCCCACGCCATTGTCAAAGAAGGGCTGCGCAACGTTGCGGCAGGCGCTAACCCGATTGCCCTGAAGCGCGGCATCGATCACGCAGCTGCTTTTTTGGTCGATAAAATTGCAGCCCAGGCACAGCCCGTGGGCGACTCCGGTGCGATCGCACAGGTCGGCACCATCTCTGCCGGCAACGATGAAGAGGTCGGCAAAATGATCGCCGAGGCCATGGAAAAGGTCGGGCGTGAGGGCGTCATCTCCCTTGAAGAAGGCAAGTCCATGACCACGGAGTTAGAGATCACCGAAGGGATGCGCTTTGATAAGGGCTATATTTCCCCCTACTTCGTCACCGACACCGAGCGCATGGAAGCCGTTCTCGACGAGCCCATGATCTTGATTACCGACAAAAAAATTACCCTGGTGCAGGATTTGGTGCCGGTGTTAGAGCAAGTAGCCCGCTCAGGCAAGCCGTTGCTGATTATCTCTGAAGACATTGAAAAAGAAGCGCTGGCAACCCTGGTCGTCAACCGCATGCGCGGCGTGCTCAATGTGGCTGCGGTAAAAGCCCCCGGCTTTGGCGATCGTCGCAAAGCCATGCTCGAAGACATTGCCGTACTAACCGGCGGGCAGCTGATCACCGAAGACGCCGGTCTCAAGCTCGACAACGTGCAACTCGACATGCTGGGCACCGCCCGTCGGGTCACCCTGACCAAAGACAACACCACGATCGTGGCAGAGGGTAACGAAGCCGATGTCAAGGCTCGCTGCGAGCAGATTCGCCGCCAAATCGACGAATCAGACTCTACCTATGACCAAGAGAAGCTGCAGGAACGCCTGGCTAAGCTCTCGGGGGGTGTAGCTGTGATTAAAGTTGGAGCTGCCACCGAAACCGAGATGAAAGATCGCAAGCTGCGCCTCGAAGACGCCATCAACGCCACCAAAGCTGCGGTGGAAGAGGGCATCGTCCCTGGCGGGGGCACCACCCTGGCCAGCCTGGCCCCTGAGCTAGAAACCTGGGCCAGCAGCAACCTCTCTGACGAAGAACTCACCGGGGCGATGATCGTCACCCGGGCCCTGGCGTCTCCCCTCAAGCGGATTGCTGAGAACGCTGGCCAAAACGGTGCCGTCATCGTTGAGCGGGTCAAAGAAAAAGACTTTAAGGTGGGCTTTGACGCCGCCACCAATGAGTTTGCCGATATGTTTGCCGTCGGCGTTGTAGACCCCGCAAAGGTGACCCGCTCCGCCCTGCAAAACGCAGCCTCGATCGCGTCGATGGTCCTCACCACCGAGTGCATCGTCGTCGATATGCCTGAAAAGGATGCTGCACCCGCTGGCGGAGGCATGGGCGGCGACTTTGATTATTAAAGTTCACACCAAGGACGCATCCAGTTCTAAACCACATCCAGTTTGAAAACTTGAGTTTTTACCGTAGAGCAAACTACAGGTCTGGATGTGGACGCGGTTTAAACGTACCACTTAAGTAGAGATACTTAGATGCTCAAAAAAAGTGATGATGTCCCTGTGACGGAACATCATCACTTTTTTATGTACCGGCCTAGCGAATTGAATACGGATTAATGAGCATCTGATTGAATACTCAGTAAAACCACCGATAACTTCTTGATAAAGTTGCACCTCTTTTTAATGGAATACCCTATGCTGAGAGCAAATGCTGAACGCAAATATAGATAAGGGCTACAGCGCTTGGACCATGCTAAAGGTTCTAAAAATTGAAAATTTTCGTGGTTTTCAGTCATTTGAGCTGCAAAATTTGGGACGGGTCAATTTATTAGTTGGCGAAAACAACAGTGGTAAAACCTCGCTCCTGGAGGCCATTTATTTGCTCAAAAACGGGGTAAATCTATTGCCCCTATACGAATTGATACAAAACCGTGCTGAATATCTCAGCGGGGACCCCAAAACACGGCCTGATTTAGACATCAAATTGCTATTTCACCAACGTCGTCCCCAAGTTGAGGACTATTTTTTGATTGAAAGTTTGACCACGGACGGCTCCCAAGAGTTACTCCGGTATAGCCTACAAAAAACCGGGTCTGACTTTCAGCAGGGCACTGCCGGGGATCTAGTAGAGCTCTATCGTGGGTTTTCGCTCGTGGTAAATGCCTTGAGCCAAGCAAACCAAGAACTGGAAATGCCTCTGAATACAGAGATGGGGCTACCCCAAAAATACATCCGCCAGTTTGCACAGCAGTCTGGGTTTACACAGCACCAGTTTGTTTCATCGGCTTTGGCAGGCAGCAAAAACTTGAATACGCTCTTTGACGCGATTGAGCTGACCCCAAAGGAAGATGACCTCTACGAGATGCTGAGGGTAATAGAGCCTGAAATTCAACGGATTGCCCCTCAGCGCAGTCATTCGGGTAAATTTAAGGTTTTGTTAGCAGGGGCTGAGGAACCGATCCCACTCAGAAATTTGGGCGGCGGAGTTGGGCACCTGCTGCGTCTGACACTCAGTCTTGTGAATGCAGCGGGTGGCCTGCTGATGGTAGATGATATCGATATGGGGCTGCATAGCAGCGTGATGCCTGACCTGTGGCGCTTGATTTGGGAAACAGCGAATAAGTTAGATATCCAAGTTTTTGCGACCACCCACAGTCGAGACTGCTGGCAAAGCCTGGCGGAGATAGCTGCCCAAGAAGACACCGATGGGGATGATATCCGTATCCACAACATAAAAAAGGGGGCTGAGCAGTCTGCTGTGCTGGATAATCACAAACTCGCAGGCATTACCAAACGACGTAGAAAGAAAAGTTGACACCATCAGCTATCACCCATTTCAGCCACCTATCCATCCGTTAAATTATTGAAAACATATAGTACCTTTGAATTAGGATTTTAAGGACGCTAACGCCATGCGATCGCACCCCAGCTCAGACTTAGAAAGCCGCATTCGTCTGGCCTTGGGAATTTGCGCCCTGGCGTTGTTAGTGATGGTGTTGCTGCGACTATTGCTCCCCTGGCTGCTGATCGGCGGTGTCGCGATGGGTGGCTACCTGTTGTGGCAACGGTGGCAACGACAGCATCAGCTCCATAAAGCTTTTTTACACAGCCAGTTTTATCAACTGCTCAAAAAGCAGCAAGGCCGGATCAGCGTCCTCGACTTTGCCATGCAAACTCAGATCAGCGGGAGCGAGGCCAAAGAATATCTCAATGCCCAGGCAAACGCGTTTAGCGCCAGCTTTGAACCTACGATGCAGGGCGACATTATCTATGTGTTTAATCTGAGCCGAGTACAATCAGCGCCCGCAACGATTGATATTCAACCTGTTGATGGCCAACCCAAAGCTTGACCTGTTTCCAAGTAATAGTTTGAACCCTTTAGCCCTCAGGGTCTATCAACTGAAGCGGCAATCATTCGAATCGTCCTGAGGAAAATCCAAAGGAAAATCCTGAGGATTTTTACTTGATGTCCTGAGGAAAATCCTCAGGACATGTTAGACTAAACCTATAAGACTTGAGGGTCCAGGAAGAACTGCCTCCACTGGTGGGTTTAGCTTCCGCTAGCCAAAAACTGACTGATGCTAACTCATCTGAGTTGGCATGGGTGACAAGCTAGAGTGGCTAAAAGTCCTTCGCTCGATGTCGGGATACTTTGTTTAAGATGCTCTTTAGGGCTCTTTGCAGCGTCCCTTTAAAGGCATCGGGTGATGCCAGTGCTAACACCAACATCACCCTAAAAACTAAACCTAGCAGCGAAACTCTCGAAACTAGATCTAGTTCAACAGATGTTAAACAGACAAACTAATCGACCAGCATTGGCGTGCTGGTCTTTTCATTTTAAAGGGTTTTCTCCATTCTTGATAGCTAATTTTGAGTGAACCTGACAGTCCACAGGACAATCCTCCGGAAAGTATTTCCCTAAACCTAAAACTTTAGATGCCCGCCATGGTACTTTTCAACACGCCAGCCCGCTTCCCCATTCATTCGTTGCCCCGCGGGTTTAAAGGCAAAACCCGCTTCGGTGAACCCCTGGGGATACTGCTCTATTTCTGCAGGGGTGACCTTTAATAACTTGGCCACTTCAGAGGTGCTGAGAATCCAGCCTTGCTGGCAAGCTTGCTCTAACTGTTCTAGATAACTCAAGGGGTTTGGCGGCTGGGTGCGTCCCAGAATACTGGCAAACATCCCCATCATGTCCGACGCAGACGGCACTAATCCTGGAGTGTTCTGAGTTGGTTCACTAGATCGATTCCCCCGACTCATACCACGCATATCTAGAAACGCAGCAACACTCCCTCCCTGCTGAATAAATTGGTGCAACTCATCCATAAGTTGGAGTTCCTGGCCATTGATAAAAGAATTTTTACCAATCCGTTGCGGTTTGATCCCAAGTTCCTCTAAACGCTTATAGACAGCACTGCGGGCTAACCCCCCATATCGGGCCTGGAGTTGACTGACTGGAAATCGATCGATTTCGCCTTGGCTCATACTGCCATCCTCTGGACATTCCTCAGGATATCTCTGTAGTTTTTTAGTATGACTGATTTTGCATCCTCTGGACATTCCTCAGGATTGTATTCTGCTCCTGTGAGGACGTTCCAACCCTGTGGTCCGAGAGCTTTTAGCGATAATCCATCATTGCTGCTTTAAGGACGCCAGGGCAGAAAATTCAAGCTGTTGAGCCGTTGAGGATGTGACGATCTGTTGAATTTGCTCTAAAACTTTAAGAAAAAGCGCTTTACAAAGCGTCCTCGTTTTCTGAGCATAGAGAAGGTCTACTGTACAGACAGGTATCCACTCAACAGGTTTCAGATAGAGACCTGAGCAGATGTTGATATCTATCTAAAGTAGATACCTACCCGACATAAGCCACATCCAGTTTGAAAACTTGAGTTTCTTCCTTAGGGCAAACGACAGGTCTGGATGTGAACAAGATTTAGTTAGGAGCGCATATTTGTGGAACGCACATTTTTGATGATCAAGCCCGATGGAGTTCAACGCGGACTCATCAGCGACATTATTAGTCGCTATGAAAAGAAAGGATTTACCCTGGTGGGCATGAAGCTGATGGCCGTTTCACGGGAGTTGGCTGAAAAGCATTACGACGTTCACCGTGAAAAGCCGTTTTTTGGTGGGCTAGTGGACTTCATCACCTCTGGCCCTGTTGTCGCCATGGTTTGGGAAGGGGAAGGCGTTGTCGCCTCGGCCCGTAAAATCATTGGGGCAACCAACCCCCTGACGGCTGAGCCCGGCACCATTCGCGGTGACTACGGCATCACCATTGGTCGCAATATCATTCACGGGTCTGATGCGGTGGAGACCGCCCGCACTGAAATCAGCCTGTGGTTCTCTGAGGACGAACTGACCAGTTGGGACTCGTCAGTTAAGGGGTGGATTTACGAATAATCGGAAAGCCTAACGACTCACTGGAGCAAACAGTTAGGTTCAACCCGTTGGATAACCGTGAAAAGGGCGGTGCCTTACGCCCGCCTTTTCCATTTCTAAACAGCTTTCAAACAGCTTCTGGCTCTTTTTCATCCGGGGCTGTCGCTACCGAGACTGTAAGCGGTTCACTACCAGGATCAGTGGTTAATTTGGGATCTTCAGGCAGTGACAGAGAGATGTCTGATGGAATCGAACCCGCTTCACTTTGAACGGCAGGAGCCTCGCTGCTCTGAGCCATCTCAGTTCGCTTAGAAAAGCCCCAAATAAACAGCGCTGCAATCAGAGAAACCATCAGCCAGTCGGGGGGCACCAGCTCTGGATTAATCACCCGCAGCAGCAGGCGAATGCCCACAAAGGCCACCGTGACAAACCCGGCGTCTTCTAAGTATTCATATTCATTGAGCCAGCGGATAAATAAACCGGCCATAAACCGCAGGGTAATCACCCCAATTAACCCGCCCAATAAAATGATCAAGACCTGGTCAGATAGAGCAATGGCAGTGGTCACGCTATCCAGAGAAAAGGCTAGGTCTGTAAAAGCAATAATCGGAATCGCCTGCCATAGCGAAGCAAAGCGAGGCCCATGGTGATGATGCTGCTCGTCTTCTGCGGCGGAGAAATGCTGATAGACTAGCCACAGCAGGTAGGCTGCCCCAGCCACCTCAAACTGCCAATATCTTAAGACCCAGGTAGCGGTCAAAATCAGCGCAACCCGCAGACCAAAGGCAGCCACCAGGCCAAAATCAAGGGCACGTTTTTGTTGCTCATCGGAGTCTAACCCCTGGGCAATGGCAGCCAGTGCGATCGCATTATCCGCCGACAAAATCGCCTCCAGGGCAATCAGTACCGGCAAAATTAAAAACGTATCGAGGCCGAAATTAGGAGACCATTCGATTAATCGATCTAGCATAGACGCTTGGCAGATTCCTTATAGAGACACTTCAAACTGCGATGAACACGATGATAATAGTTTTCAGGCGTCAAGCATCACCCGCCTGACCTAAAAAGCCACTAATCCTAGGGTATCTTGATTCAACCAACACCACCTGTAATTGCTGCTTTATTTGCCCAGTTCCGAGACCGATACCCCTCTGGCGGTCTAACAACAGAGCTGCTGATGTTGCACGAAAATCAGCACATTGTCAGAGCGCTCGTGACCCTTGACGGGGTCGCAATTGTCACTGCCATGACAGCTAACCCTAACCTTGAGAAAGCCGAAGAACTCGCCCAAATCAGGGTGTTAGCGCTCATGAATATCTCAGCATCCGGACTAGAGAACCCTGGCCAAATATCGGAACCGCCCCCTCAAGCTATTGTCCCCTCAAACGCCCCTGCCCCTGAGACTAAGCTCCCCATAGCTGCTGCCCCTGAAGTCATAGCCCCCGAAATCATCTACTCTGAAGCCGCCACCCCTGGAGCAACTCCCCCTGAGGAGGATGCCCTAGACATGCCGCTGGAAGAGGTCGCCGATATATCGCTGCCTAGCCCTGAACAGCCCATTCCTGAATCGACCCAACCCCCGTTACCGGGGCAGCCTGCATCTTCCCTGGCCACCACAGCGATGGAAACGCTAGATAGCAGCACCAGCCCAATAGATCTGTCTGACATCATTGCCCAGACAGATGTGGAAATGGCCCGACTCGGGTGGAGCAGTCAACAGGGGCGTGAGCATCTAGAACAGACCTACGGCAAGCGATCAAGGCAACAGCTTACCGATGAGGAACTCCTTGCATTCTTACTGCACCTAGAATCTCAGCCAACCCCAAGTGTTCGCTGAGATTTTTCTAGTTTTAACGCAACCCTAAGGCACGACGGTGGGGCGACTGCCAATGGCATGGCGGTCAATAACCTGATCGATCAGGCCGTACTCCATCGCCTCTTGGGGCGACATAAAGAAATCACGCTCGGTGTCCTCTTGAATGCGGTCGAGGGGCTGACCAGTGTGGTCGGCGAGGGCATTGTTGAGCAGATCTTTGATATAGAGGATTTCTTTTGCTTGAATCTCAATATCGGCAGCCTGCCCTTGAGCCCCCCCTAGGGGCTGATGGATCATAATGCGTGAGTTAGGAAGGCTCATACGCTTACCTTTTTTGCCCGCACTGAGCAAAAAGGCTCCCATACTAGCGGCCAACCCAACACAGATGGTACACACGTCGGGCTTAATGTGGTTCATGGTGTCAAAGACACCCAAGCCATCATAGACAGACCCGCCGGGTGAGTTTATATAGAGATAAATATCCTTATCGGGGTCTTCGGCCTCTAGAAAGAGCATTTGGGCCACAATCAGGTTTGACGACTCAGCGGTGACCTGCTGCCCCAAAAAGACGATACGCTCCCGCAGAAGGCGAGAATAGATGTCAAATGCGCGTTCGCCACGACCGGACTGTTCAATAACGGTTGGAATCATAATCTGGTGTCTCGGAGCCAATTAAGTTTTGACCACATCCAGCCCCGTCGATTGCCTCTGGGTAAAAACTCAAGGGTTCAACTGGAGGTGGCTTGATCACAGTGCTTTTTAATGATTGTACAGACTTAGCTCAATGGATAGGGGACTCAGCGTGAGTGTGGATAACCCGAAATCAAGATTAAGAGGACAGAAGTATTGGGCCTAAAGGAAACCTTAAACCCGGCAATTGTCCGTAAATACGTATAAATTCTTGAAGAAAACTCTCCGACTTCAGGTATCATATCGTCTCAAACCTATCTTTAGCGCCCCTTAGCAACTCTATGACCTCTGCTGTTACTCCGCCCCGCACTCAAACCTTGCCCCAAGACGCTCAAGCACGTTTGCAGGCGCTCCTAAAGCAGACAACGACAGGCGCGCAGACAGTCAGTCCTCCCAAAACAGTCAGTCCTCCCAAAACAGAAAGTAAACCAGTGGGCACTCAGCCCCAGACATCTGCAAAACCAGAGACTCCGACCAGGTCCGCTCAAAAACAGCCCCCTGCTGGTCAGACATCAACTAAGGCAATGGTGCAGCTTAAGAGTGTCTCTAAGATTTATCGCAACGGCAGTGAAGCCCTTAGAAATGTAAGTTTAACGATTAATCGCGGTGATTTTTTGTTTGTAACCGGGCCATCGGGGGCAGGCAAGTCAACTTTGCTCAAGCTATTGTACGGTCAAGAATCCTCAAGCACTGGCGAGATTATCGTTAATAACTACTCGCTCTCAAATCTGCGCGGCAACAAATTGGCAATGTTGCGACGCAATATTGGGGTCGTTTTTCAAGATTACAAGCTGATTCCACGTCGCACGGTGGCTGAGAATGTCGCTTTTGTACTTTGGGCTCAGGGGTGCGATCGCAAAGAAATTAATCGTCGCCTGATCCCGACGTTAAAAATGGTAGGTCTGCAGGGCAAAGCCAACTGCTTTCCAGAGCAGCTCTCTGGGGGTGAGCAACAACGGGTGAGTATTGCCAGAGCCGTTGTCGGGACACCGCCCTTACTATTAGCCGATGAGCCCACCGGCAATTTAGACGCTGACAACTCATGGCAGGTGATCAAGATTTTGCAAAAGCTCAACTCCATCGGCATCACCGTTGTGGTGACCACCCACGATGAGCATATGGTGCGCGCCTCTAATCACCCAGTCATACAGATTCGTAACGGTCGTTTGCACCACGTCCGCTAGCAAGCCCATAGCAACCAAGCCCAGAAAAACTGCGATCGTAAAGGTTTAACGTAAGCTTTCAGCGGGTCTGCGATGCGAGAGCGCTAAATATGCAGAGTACCTGCTAGAGTAAGCGCATGAAAGACCAGGCTCTGCCATCGATTCCCAAGGTCAGCAAAGCGGACTGGGAAAAGACACCGCCCAGTGTGAAGGCTGTGGTGATCAGTCTGGTGTCAAGTGTTGAGGCATTGGAAAAGCAGTTCAAAGAACTGCAAGCAGAAAATGCCCAACTGCGAGCCGAGCATGAATTGCTCAAAGAAAAGCTTCAACGCAATAGCCAGAACTCATCTCAGCCACCGTCGGAGGACAAAACAAAAGGATTTAAGGCGCAGCAAAAAGCCGGCAGTCGTCGCCAACGAGGAGGCCAACCGGGTCATCCAGGGAAAGGCCGAAAGCTCTACCCTCCCGAGGCATGTGAGCGCATCGAAAACTATTATCCGAGCCAATGCCATCATTGTGGGATGCGATTGGCAGGAGAAGACCCAGCCCCCTATCGAGTGCAGAAAGTAGACTTGCCGAAGATAGTGCCTGTGGTAGTCGAGCACCGATTTCACCAGTTAGGGTGTGAGTGCTGTGGGGCTTTGACCCGGGGATGGGACGAAGCGGTGATCAACAGCCCGGTGTATGGCGAACGGCTGACGGGATTAGTCGGTTGGCTAAGCAGTGTCGGTCATCAATCCCATCGGCAGGTAAAGGACCTGTTGTGTGAGGTGTTTGATATAGAGCCGATTTGACATCTTTATAATAGAGGGTAGTGTTCGTTGTGCAGCCAAACCCAATCATCATGCCCTACTCAAGCAGTCTCACAGATCAGGAATGGGAAATCTTAGCACCGCTGTTGCCCGAGGTGCTACCCAAGAAAAAGCGAACTCGCCCGCTGGACTGGAGCTATCGAGAGCTGATTGACGGTATTTTGTATCAGCTCAAAAACGGTTGCAATTGGGAAGATTTGCCCAAAGACTTCCCCCCCTATTCGACCGTCTACTGGCACTACAAGCAGTGGCGAGCAGCGGGGACGATCGAGCAGCTGATGGAGCTTTTGCACGGACAAGTGCGTGAGCAGGTAAAAAAAAACCAAAGTGGACCCGGCTGATGATCATCGACTCACAAGCAGTGAAGAATACCTGCAATGCCAGTGTTGAGTCGAAGGGCTTTTGCTTCTACAAAGCCACCAACGGCATCAAACGGCATCTGGCCGTGGACACTTTGGGGTTTCCCTTTTTTACCCACTGTACACCCGCCCACGTATCCGACGATGCTGGTCTGATTGAGATGCTCATCAAACACATGGATTATTTTCGGGCCAAGCCCGTCAACATTCCTAAAATCACTATCCTGCTAGACCACGGTTATCATCCTGACAAGCTGAGAGAAGC
>JBCBQD010000020.1:0-38128 GCA_039820425.1 Cyanobacteria bacterium J06635_1 | reverse complement strand
CTCAATGGAAAATCTGGATGATCGCTGGAAGCTCATCATTGACTATCCCTTTGATGAAACGACTTTCTCTCCCAATGATGATCGTCAGAAATGTGAAGCCTTCAAAGAGAGTCATCCAGAGGGCGCTAAAACCCTTTGCTGGATACCGTCTTTCTTTAGCGAAGAGGCCAAAAAGGAACTTGGAACCTTGTTGATTTTGGATCATGTACTCACTGGAGAACGTTTCTCTGGTTATGCCAATCACCTGTCACCCCAGGATCGACAAACCGCTAAATCCCTGCTGGAAAACCAGCGTAGCGTCTTGCGACAAAGAGTACTAAACCATCTGGATGCTGCCTACGGTATTAGCACAGCCCGTGAGTCCCTAGATACCTCCGCTAGCCTGGAACTTAGTGAGCAGTTTGTTTCCTTGCAAGTCGGCTTTGATCTACACCCCCCAACTGCAGCCAACCTGGCCGGTGGTCTGCAACATCTACTTGATCAGGCCCTGGCCCATGATTTCCCTGCTGCGCCCGACTTTGGAGTCGAGGCTGACAAAGTCAGCTACCTACAAAAGGTTTACCAGTACGTTAGTCAGGCAGCTCAAACTACTGATGGCCGCATAGAGGTAGATCGTCCCAATCGCTCGCTGGTACGCCAAATCGCCAATCCCCTGATGCTGGGCGAAATGAGTGAAACCCACTTTGTACTGGGACAGCATTGGAAGAATCACTTTACAAGAGAGATTGCCAAGGTGGGGGGAACTCCGCAAGTCAGTCAACTACGCCAATGGATCGATCAGCCCAAAGCGATGGGTCTTTCCAAGGAACTGCAAAACCTGGTTATCCTGACCTATGCAGAGCAAACCGGACGCAGCTTTTTCCGCCACAATAATCCCATTGATGTCACCCTCAAGGACATCTCAAGTGACTGCGAACTGAGGGAGCAAAAGCTACCGGATGAAGCTCAGTGGCAAATAGCCGTTCAACGGGCTAAAACCATTTTTGGCATATCAATTACAGTTCTGCGCAAGGCCAGCACCGTTGCCGAGCTGGAAGCCAAGGTACAGGATAAAGCCAAAACTGCTTTGGAACATTGCCGGGACTACGTGCAGACGTTACGAGGCAGCCTAGAAGCCTTAACCCTGGATAAAAACTGTGATCGCATGTCCACTGCGACCACCACCCTGGCCATGTTGGAGCAGCTCAGTGTGGCAAAGGCTGAGGATGTGGTGGATGAGCTGGGAGGGGTTGCGATCGCAACCTCAGAATCAGCCATGTCCGAATGCCTCAAAAAAGCTGCCATTCTGACTGGCACCTTAGACGGCATCAGTTGGGATATTTTTCAGGGCATTGCTAACTTGACCGATGAACGTCAGCCCAAAGCGAAAGCTATTTTAGATACTCTGGCTCAAGCTCTCAGCAGTGATGAGCATGTTATTGCGCTAGGGCCACAGCTTAAGCAATCTCAACCTCAGGCCGTTAGATTGCTGACTACTCCGCCCAAACCGAAGTCTAAGTCGCAAACAGAGATGCCTACGCCTCCAGTTATCTCACCTACCCTTCAACCGGTTGAGGGGCAGATAGGTAGTGAAACAACCGTTATTCGGATAGTCAGTCAGGATAGTAAGGCTGACTTAGAACTCAAAGCAGCGAAAGCACTTTTAACTGACCTGGGCAAAAAACTCAAACCAGGGGAGAATATGCGATTGAGTATCAGTTGGATTATTGAGGAGTGCGACCACAGCGAGTGATAGCCACCCCTACCTTCAGTCAGATCAAAGCCCAGGTCACCACTATTTCGCAGCGATCATCGGACAGCAAAGTCATCGGTATCCATGCCCAAGGCCGCTGGACCGGGGATCGTCAGCAAAATGACGGCGATCAGTGCTATCTAATCGATCAATGCGACTCTCCTTTGGCAATGCGCATCGCTCTCCAAAAGGGTCAGCAGGAACGAGAAACGGATGGCGCTCTTGCCATCCAAGTCTTGGTAACCCCCTTGACAGAGGCTGATTTGGCGGAAGATATCCTCATTCGGCTGGCCAAACAACGCTTATTTGCCATTGACCCCTGGCAGATTGTCAAATCTATCTTCCGCGCCACCATTATTGATCCACGCCTCATTCAGCATCGTTGGATTCCTGATGCCCTGATAGATGGAATGTCCACCAACCGTTATTCCCCTGTCATGGGTGGCTTCTTAGATGCCGAAGTCGTTTGGCCTCTCCTCTTGCATCAAAGTTTACACCTGACAACCGACCGATTTGATCTGCCCGCTATTCTTCAATGGTCAACTGACCCAGACCATGTAGAACGATATCATCAAACTTCAGAAGATTTTCGTAGCGCTGCCTGTGACTGGCTGACCAGCTTGGCAGGTCCCACTGCAGCAACCATACTTCACTGCGTAGTCCATAACCAACAGCCTGATGCTCTCCCCCTGGGCCTAGCTGCCGAAGTGATTTACCATCCTGATACCCATAACAAACTTGACAGAGCTATTGGTAAACTCGAAGAACGTTTTCTTGCCGGACTTACACCACAGTCTGCCACTATGAAAGTCTGGAGCATTGCTGCCCAGCAAGCCCTGCAATTATTTCCTGCCGATATCCAACATGCACTGGTCCAACGAAGCGATGCTATTCTCACAGCAATTGGAGCAGCAGACTTTGCCTACCTCAGCACTATCTCAGAGCAAGGATTTAATCAACGCCTTACAAACCTGAGCAAACACCTACTCGCGCTCATCAAAAAGCCCACCCAGGAAACTTTAGATGTTTTAATCGAGGCTTATCAAACCGTCAAGAAACATCAACAGGCCATTAAAAACATCAGTAGTCGTCGGTTACAGCGCATTGATATGGCCCTACGCCTTGCTCAATGGCTTGTTGACTACAATACAATACCTCCAAGTGATCCACAATCTTTAGAAAATGCGATCATCTATCACACCCGAGAAGGCGGCTTTCTTGACTGGGCCAGACTAACTTTGCCGATGGCTGAACCCCATCGAGAACTTTCTACCGCCTACGGCAAACTGTTTGATGCGGTCACCACGATCCGAGAAACCCAATCTTATCGATTTGCCAAACTCCTCAAAGACTGGACAGCCATTGGCTCCAACCGCAAATCTATCCTACCCATTGAACAAATTCTTGAGGCCGTTGTTGCGCCATTGGCTGTAACCGATCCGGTCTTACTCATTGTGATAGATGGCATGAGCATGGCTATCGCCCATGAGTTACTATTCGATCTCATTGAACAGAATTGGCAGCTAATTTCTCCTGATGATCAAGACTTCCCCATTCAATCTGGGCTTGCAACCATTCCATCCATAACAGCCTTATCTCGCACTAGTCTCCTCTGCGGCCAGCTCAAACAGGGGACAGCGAATCAAGAAAAACAAGGTTTCACTCTGCACGCTAGCCTACTTAAGCATTGCAAGCCCAATATTCCCCCACTACTGTTTCATAAAGCTAGTCTCCAGGCAGCTAATACGCCTATTCTTGCTGAAGAACTACATAGCGCGATTGAGTCCGATCAGCATCAGATTGTCGGCGTAGTCGTTAATGCCGTCGATGATCTGCTGAGTAAAGGCGACCAGATCGATATTCCTTGGACTTGCGATCGCATCAAAGTACTCCAACCCATTTTGCAAGCTGCTCAAAATGCTCGGCGGCTTGTTATCTTAACCAGTGATCACGGCCATGTGTTGCACAATGGCACGAAATACCAATCAGCTAAAGGCGGCGAACGTTGGCGTATAGATGATGGAAGCCCCAGCGACCAAGAATTTCAGCTTACGGGAGAACGTGTCATCACATCAGATGCTAACTCAATCATCGTTCCTTGGACAGAAAAGCTCCGCTACTGCCGCGATAAGAAAAACGGTTACCACGGCGGCATCAGCCCTCATGAAATGATCGTTCCTATTGCCATACTAGCCCCTATAGACACCTGCCCTAAAGGCTGGCTGACAAGGACTATAGACTCCCCTCAGTGGTGGGAAACCATTCCAATCAACATACCTGAGCCAATCCCGGTAAATTCCCTACAATCAACATCACAACATGCCAACTTCGGTCCTCTTTTTAGTTATGCCGCATCTGCAAAAAGTCTGCCAGTACAAACTCAACCACCTTCTTGGATAAGGCCTCTGATTAATTCACCGATTTACACTGCACAGATAAAGTTGACAGGAAACATCCACTTACCTGACAAGAAGGTGCAACAAATTTTGGCGCTGTTAGATAACCAAAATCACAATATGTCAGTATCTACGCTGGCGCGTATGCTAGATTGGCCATCTGCATCAACACATACTTTCCTAGGAACGCTTCAAAGGGTTCTTAACATTGAAGGCTATGTGATTATGACCTATGACAACGAAGCAGAGCGTGTGACATTGAATATCCCACTTTTACTCCAGCAATTTGATATCAAACAATAATTCCCCTTCTGCATTTGAACTCAATAGTCTCAATTACATCCATTAGTGCAACCAATTGATAAAGGTCCCTACTAACTTTTGGCATTAGCTCAAATATTTGATACAAATGAACCACTACATATTGTATTTAATATGGGCTTCCCTATCTCTGGCGATGCCATCGAGCAAAGCCTTGACCTGAACCAACACTTGATCAAACGATCCGCTGCCACCTTCTTTCTACGAGTGGCAGACACCATGACCATTGATCCTGATGTCCAAGCAGGGGATCTGCTGATCGTCGATCGCGCTTTGTCTGCCCAACCCAATTACTTGGTGGTCGCAGTTATTGAGGGAGAGCTAACCGTCACCCGCTCTCAGATCAACCCACCAACAGAAGAACCGCCAGAAATCTGGGGGGTCGTGACAGCCCTGATCCGTCAGTTCCCATAAAGGAGAAGGGAGGAAATGTTAGCCTTGGTAGATTGCAACGCCTTTTTCGTTTCCTGTGAGCGAGTCTTTCGCCCAGACCTGGCAACAAAACCTGTTGTTGTCCTCTCCAACAATGACGGCTGTGTTGTCGCTCGATCTGACGAAGCCAAGGCCTTTGTGCCCATGCAAGCCACCTTGTTCTCCATCAAACATCTGGTCAAACAAGGTCGGCTCTATGTTTTCTCCTCTAACCCCGTTCTCTACAAAGACATGTCTCGCCGTGTGATCGAAACCCTGCAACAATTCAGCCCTGAGGTAGAACAATACTCCATCGATGAAGCCTTCCTGGGACTCCACGGCTTCACCCATCAAGACCTGAGCCAATACGGCCACAAAATCCGCACCACCGTCAAACAATGGACCGGTATTCCCGTATCCGTCGGCATTGCCCCCACCAAAACCCTGGCCAAAATCGCCGCCCACATTGCCAAACGGACCCCTGACACCCAGGGTGTCCTCAACCTCGAAACCGTCACGGATCTGGATGCCCTGCTGACCAAGGTCGATGTCGGCAAAGTCTGGGGCATCGGTCACCGCAACAAAGCCAAACTCCACCAAGCCGGAATCCTGAATGCCGCCCAACTCAAACAAGCCAACGACACCTGGGTCAAAAAGCAGTTCGGCATCCTGGGCCTGCGCACTGTGTTGGAGCTGCGAGGTACCCCCTGCTTTGATCTGGAGCCTGTCGCAGCCCCTAAGAAAATGCGGATTGTGTCACGTTCTTTTGGTCATTTGGTGACTGAGTTAGCCGATTTGAAAGAAGCGATCGCAACCTACATCACCCGCTGTGCCGAAAAACTCCGTCAAGATGATCTGCTAACTGGATGCTTCACCGTCTCCATGCGCACTAGCTACTACCGCAAAGAGAACCAATACTCAGCTGCCAGAACCCTCCACCTGGACCCGCCTACTAACGATACAGGCCGATTGATTCAAGCCGCGATGCAACTGGCCGAAGCCGCCTTTCAACCCGGCTACGAATATCTGAAAGCCAAGGTAATTGCCACCGAACTCGTCGCCGCCGATGAAGTCCAAGGCAGTTTGTTGAGCACCCCTGTTCACGATCCCAAACGAGAGCGACTGATGCAAACCCTGGATACCCTCAACCGTAAGCTCACCCCCGATGCCATCAAGTTCGGTGCGTTAGGGCTCAACCTCACCTGGACTATGCGAGCTGACTACTTTTCCCAGCGCTACACCACCCATTGGGATGAACTGCCCACCGTGAAAATTCACCAGCAGACACCAGGCCAGAAAGGGTAAGTTTGCCCCTATAAAATGGGCAAATACTTGACCAACACCTTCATCACTTCACCCGCCTGTAGCGTTAGCCCACTGCCATCTTCAGGGGCTGGCAAGAAGTCTGTCCATTCAGGCACCTCCGCAAATCGCCGCTGATGCAGCGCATTGACAATCGTGTTTACCCCAGCTTTCAAGCCAATCACAATAATCTTGACCGGCTCGCGATCAGCTTTTGGAGCCGAGTAAAGCTGAAGAGATGCCTCTGTCGAGATGGACACACTGGATGAGGCGACAAAATTTCTGACTTGCATAGAATGTATACCTGATGGTTCACGCTTTCAATTTAGTTGTCCATTAGGAATACGTCAACTACTAGGTATACTTTTATGGCCTGCGATCCTCTGACACGATGAGGGTCATGGGAAAAGCCGGACGAGTCCTCAAGCAGGTTCTAGAAACCTACAACATCAGTCAATACAGCCTTGCGGCAACGCTGGGTATTGAGCGCACTAATGTCTATCGCTGGGTGCATGAACTTCGCGACCCTACCGCCGAAACCTTAGTGGATATTGTCAAAGCCCTACGAACCCTTAATCCGGAGGCAGCTGAGGCATTCGTTCAAAAATATTTAGGGGATGTGGCACAGGGGTTGGACTGAAGCATATGGGTTGATCACGCTTGGTTAGGTTTCCAGGTTTTGCGTTTGCGTCAGCACTGACCTGTCAGCTCGCGTCAGCACTGACCTGTCAGCTCGCACCTTCCCTTCCGATACCTGCAACGCCTGAATCGACTGCACCTGAGCCACCGTCCCCTTCGCATACTGGTCAATCGTCACCGCACTCACCTGCTTCACCCCCTGCTGAAACTGCGCATACGGTCCCTGGTGCAGCAAGTGAACCACCCCCTCAGCCGATTCCCCCGATCGCACAGCAGCCGCCACCACCTTTTGATCCAACTGAATCGCCATCAGTTCACTGCTGATATGCTCCCGATACAGGTCAGCGTAGCTCTGGATCTTGCCCGTCACCACATTGGCATATTCTGTATATCGCTTCTTCTGAGCATCCTCGACGGTGGTTTTCGCATAGTGCAACAGCTTCGGAAGCGCAGCTTTCTTCTCCTCTACCGAGAGTGCCCGCGTCTCATACTGGGCAAATGGCCCCTGGGCAATAAACTGAATCACCTGCCGGGGTGAATGCCCAGATTGCAAAGCTATCTTAGCCACTGTTTGATCCAGCCCTTGAGCCGCTTGCTGTGTTTCTGGCTGATCATTGGCGTATTTCTCAAACAGCGCCAGATAGTCCCCCAGATTTTCTCTGAGCGCTGCTTTGGCAAAGGCAAAATATTGTTCTCGTGCGAGCTGCCCTTTCTCTGTTTCGGGTTCTCGAGGGGCAAGCACTTCAGACGCTGGTGGACTATTTTGGGAGGCTTGTTTTCGCTTGGCCATTCCACCTACCCCCTACAAGACATCCGAGAAGTCATCGAGCAACTCATCCTGAGCCAGGACGGAAATATCCCCCCTCGGCAGGGTCGGTTTATCCGAGGTAGACAGATCAACATTGGTAACCGGTACACTGACATCATTCGCAACCTCAGCAGCCCCCACTATGGCAGGCGTAGATTCCAACCCAAACGATTCTCGCAGATGCTGAATCTGCTCCTCCATTCGCCAAATCGACTGCTGTGCCAGTTCTTTTAACTCTGTCTCAGAGTGGTCACCACTATCCCGATAGGCGAAGGGCAGCCAGAAGGACCGAGCTGCTGTGGCTGCTTTCTCCTTGCCCTTATAGGTCTTATGGATCAACCAGGCATAGGTGATGCCATTAGGAGTACTGCGATCCGGCTCAAAGATGAATCGAACCCGTGCTTTCTTATTATCGTCTGAGATGGATGACTGACTTCGCTGGCGGGGCATAGGCTAATGCACAAATAATCGCTTGTGAATCGAACAAATGACATTAATTGGTAGAAACCTTGCGGAAATTTTAGCTTGACCCTTACCATCGCTGCTGAGTCACTGCTCTATTTGTTCCAAAAATATACAAAGATGGCCAAGCAATTGCGGAAGTTGTGCTGAGAAATCAGATTAAAAAAGTCAGTCAGACATGGGCATTCTGTCGAGATATGCGCCCCATTTTTGTCCAAATGCACCTCTGGTTGAAGCCCCTTTTAGAGGGTTGAACGTCATCCCAGCGAGTGCGTTGGTCCAATTTTGGGTTTAAGTTGGGTTTAATTGAGTTTTGTAAAGCCTGAAATTACTGTATAGCAAAGATGCACTACAGCTTCCCAAGCTGAATGTCGACGGTTCGAGTCCGTTCACCCGCTTCTAGTGCAAAGCCTATGACATCAATTGATGTCATAGGCTTTGCCGTTTCCAATCAGTTTGAAAATACGGTTAAGAATTCGTTCCTTAGAACGTTAGTGCTTCCCCCAAGAAATCCACCGGGCGGAGGTGCCGTTACTGAGGGTCACCTTACAAGTTTGCAATTGACTCAGATTCGCACCTTTGGCCTCAACGTCATCCAGGGAAGAGGGATCAATATGAGCCCCCGACAGGTTGGCATTGCAGAAATTTGCGCCGCTGAGCTGCACACCCTCTAAGTTAGCCCCGCGCAGGTCGGCTCCCTCAAAATCAGCGGCGCGGATGTCAGCCTTGGTCAGGTCAGCCCCCACCAGACTGGCGCTACGTAGGTCCGCACCGATTAAATTAACCTCGCACATTTTAGCCCCGCTGAGGTCGGCACCCCGCAGGTCAGCATCGGTCAGGTTGGATTGAGCCAGGTTTGCCCGGCTCAGGTCGGCTCCGCTCAGATCAGCCCCACTCAGGTCGGAGCTATTGAACTCAACGCCACTCAGGGCAGCCCCTTTTAAGTCGGTCGCATGCAGATGAATCTCGGAAAAGTCTCGATAGCCCTGGTTATATTCGTGTAAAAGTTGTTGTGTGTTCATGCCGATCTCCCTTGTTTAAAGTCGCGCTCAAAGCTGTGCTTAAAGTTTTACTTAACGCTAATCGAGCACTACCTGCCCACCGTACCTGGAGACTGGGTTTGCGATTTAACCCGGTTAGCCCAACTAAAGGAAGGCACGAACGGCAAGGCGTATGGTTGCTCGCACACCGGGTGGCGATGGCGAACTATCTTTCTATTGTCTCTTAAGGGGCAAGAATTAAAGGATTTTGGTAATAGAATGAAAATTCTGTTGTGGCGAAGAAATAAAACTTTAACCTCTACCCTGCAGGAACGCTGCGCGGATAGTGGGTTTGACTCAGTCAGATCTGTCACTTTCAGTGCAAGGTTGGGTTTAACGGATTTCCTTGAATCTGTAGCCAAACGTTCCGGAAACCTCAGCAAGATCACTGAAAAAGTCGAGTGTTGTGCCAGGAAGCACTACAAAATGCATCTATCTCAGTTTAGTGTCTCACGGTCAGATAATCGCTGGTGGCCTTGCTCTACGTTCAGAATACTCCTCGGTCTGATGACCGCATTTGCTTGCGTAACGGTCAACCAAAGTGCCCTAGCAGAGACCGGACTCCTCGATCATGGAATTCAATTTAGGGTACCGCCCCGCCCCCCAACTGCCAACGGGGGACGCCCCGTCCGTCGCGTTGATTTGGGTAGCCGCAGTCCCTGCGGGGAGCACACCGGTTACCTAAGCGCGCTACTGCCCAGCCCAGACGTGACTGATCAGCTACTCACCCTGTCAGAGCACCCTGGGGTGGCAGTCTATGTGCCTTTTGAGGCCAACAGCATCCAAGCTATGACATTTGAGCTGTGGCGAGTTGATGAAACGGGACAGTTTGCCTATGAGCTGACACTACCCCTGATCCCGACTCAGCAGCTGCCAGGTGTAGTTCGTGTGTCTTTACCTGACACCACCCCCCCCTTAGAAATCAATCACACCTACAACTGGTCCTTATCAGTCACCTGCGAAGATCCAGCCCTGGATCCAGAACCACTGACCGTTACGGGCACTCTCCAGCGCGTCACCGCCAGTCCACAGCTGGTGCAGACTCTGGCAGATGCCTCCACGCTCCCGGCGGTAGCAGCCGCCTATGCCGAAGCCGGTATTTGGTATGACGCCTTAGCCACCCTTGGGTCACTTTATCAGGCTGAGCCTGGGAACCCTTCTGTGGCAGCGGATTGGGCCAGTTTACTGTCTGTTTTAGAGATTGACCTCAGCGACCTGGGGATTGATTTCGATGAGACCGATATTAGTGCGTACCCCCCGGTGGACTGTTGTTCACCAGAGTGAGGGGAAAGGGGAAAGGGTCTGATTTGGGATTTGTTGAATCGACCTCCCCTATCTTCCCTAACTTCCCCACCTCCCTCATTCTCCCACCTGTTTCTTCACCTCCCACCATCTCACCCTCCCACCTATCTCACCCCTTCACCATCTCACCCCCCACCTATCCAAAATCCCTTCCCCATGTTCCCTTTCCCCCTCACTCCCTTCCCGGAACCTCTGATTGCTCAGGTGATTGCCCCCGATCTGGAGCATCCCACAGGTACGCAGATAACCATCGACAATACAGACACCAACATTACGGGTGGCACAACTGCTGGTGACAATCTTTTCCATAGTTTTGAGTCTTTTGGGCTAAGTCAGGAGCAAACCGCCAACTTTATCCTGGCGAATCCAAATATTCAGAATATTTTGAGTCGTGTCGTAGGCGGTGATGTCTCTGTAATCGACGGTATTTTGCGGGTCACGGGCGGTGATGCCAATTTGTTTTTGATGAACCCTAGCGGGGTGATTTTTGGCCCCAATGCCCAGCTGCGTCTACCGGCTAATTTGTCAGTAACCACCGCCGATGGCATTTTGCTGGACGAGGCTTTACTGGGTGAGCAATGGTTCAATGCGGTTGGGCCCAATGACTATGAGACTCTGGTGGGTATGCCCAGCGGCTTTGGGTTTGTTGCTGCCCAACCAGGGGGGATTGCTAACGCAGGGGAGCTATCACTGTCCTCAGGGGATCTGGCCTTGGTAGGGGGCACGGTGATCAATATGGGACAGCTCAATGCCGAAGCAGGCCGGCTGATCGTGACGACCGTCCCTGGGCAAAATTTGGTGCGGTTGCAGTCGGCGGGGGACTTACTTAATTTAGAAATCGAACCGCTAGGGGGAGATCAGCCCACGGTTGGGTCAGGCAGTATCGCCACCCTACCAGAGTTGCTGACGGGCGGCTCTGCAGACCCCATGGTCGTCTTTGAAGAGAACCCAGATGGTAGTGTGCAGGTCAAGACATTGGATGTCTCGGTTAATCAAGGGGATGTTGTCTCTACTACCATGACCGCTGGGGTGATTGGGGTGATGGCAAATGACGATATTATCACCTCGGATGTGCGCTCAACCGGTGGGGCAATTTACTTGATCAGCCAAATGGGCGACATTGATATGAGCCAGGGGCATACCCACGCTGTGGGTGGGGCCATTACTTTGCAAGGGCTTGGGGATATTACCACCGGCGATCTAAAGACCCAGGGAGACGATATCTCTATCCTCAGCAGTGGGGTCCAAACCTGCTTGTTCGGAAATTTCTTCTGTTCTTTGTCGGGGGGCGGTGAGATTGATACGACCTCAGGCATCCTGGACTCAACCGACGATGGCAGCGATGGCGGAGCGATCAGCCTGCAGGCGCGTGAGACTATTGCCACGGGTGAGATTTACTCTGGGAGCGGTGACATTACCTTGCTGAGTGGGGATGACCCTGCCCAACTGGTCCTCGGTCAAGAGATTGCGACCATCGATGTGGGCTCTATAGAGAGTGGCGGTGGCAACGTTCGGTTAAATGCATTGAGCCATATTGAAACCACTGAGATTAACTCAGATGGAGGTAACATTGAGGTGGTCAGCGCCCGAGGGGAGATTACAACCCGTGGTGACACCGACAGCACGGGGGCAGCGACCGTTCCCGGTGGTGAAATCACCCTGATTGGTCTTCAGGCTGTAGAGGTAGCCCCTATCTTTTCCAATGGTGGGTCTGTTAACGTGCGATCGCGGGCCCAGGCCGTTACCCGTACTGGGGTGATTGACACCACCTCAAATGCCGCCGCTGGGGCAGCTATCTCAGATGGCGATCTGACAATCCGTGAGAATACCCCCCAACCCCTCGCCCCAGGCTCACCACCGGACACTATTGTGACAGGAGATGGGCAGTTCATTTATGACGCTGAAGAGGTGGGGGGCCCTAACCCCGGGGATGCGCCCCCAGCGCCCCCTTCGATTCTGCGTCAGATCCCGCTGGTTGTTTCGGTTCCCCCGCCCGCCGTGGAACCGCCCGTCGTGGAACCGCCCGTCGTAGAGTCGCCGGCCGTGGAACCGCCAGCCGTAGAACCGCCCGTCGTGGAACCGCCGCCTGCTACAGCACGTCCGCCTGCTGAGGAGACGGAGGCTAACCCTGCACCGCCGCCCACTGAAGAAGTTTCCACCCTTGCAGCCTCGTCGCCTAATGCAAACTGCGGCCCAGATTCTCAGTTGCTCTCCACTGACGCTGTGGTTGGGCAGAGGAGACCCTTCCCCAATATTGCTTCCCCATCTTCTCTTTCCCATCCAGCAGACGCTCTTCGCTGTTACCAAAACCTCCTCGCCCAAGCTCAAGACTCCACCACCCAGGGAATTGCGCTCTATAACCTGGGGGCCCTTCACTACGATTTGGGGGACTATGCCCAGGCTGAGGAATCGTTTGAGCAGTCTTTGGCCCTTGCTCAAACTCAAGGCGAAATTTTAGAGAAAGGGTATGCTCTGCAAGGATTAGCCGCCACCCACAGCGCCCGCGGCAACTATACCAAAGCGATTCACTACTACCAGGCAGCTTTAGAGACAGCCCAGCCCGATCAAACTGCCACGCTGCTGGGTGATTTGGGAATGGTTTACTACGCCCAAAAGGACTACGCCCAGGCTCAGACAGCTTTGTTAGACAGTTTGACCCTGGCCCAACAAACTCAAGATCGGGTCGCAGAGGCAGCCACGCTGAGTCATCTGGGGCTGGTGTACTACAGTCTGACCGACTATGACCAGGCAGATTTAGCCCAACAGCAGAGTTTGGCGATTGCCCAACAAATGGGCGATCGCAACCGCGAGGGTCGCGCGCTTGAGAACCTGGGGCTGATCGCTTATGCACGCCAAGACTATCCCCAGGCAATTGACTATCACCAGCAGAGTTTAGGGATTGCCCAGCAGCTGGGCGATCGCCATGCCGAAGCTCGGGCCTTTAATAACCTGGGGGATACTTTGTACAAAGCGGGTCACCCCGGTGAGGCGGTGGGCTATTTGCGGGGTGCGATCGCAATCTGGGATTCAGTGCGGGACAGTTTAGGCAATCGCGACCTGGATCGAATTGCCATCTTTGAAACCCATGAAACCACCTACAGCACCTTGCAACGGGTTCTGGTGGAAAGTGGGCAACCGGAAGCTGCACTGGAGGTGACCGAGCAAGGCCGGGCTCGGGCCTTTGTCAATCTCCTTAGCCAAGCATCTGGGACCGATGCCACGATTGCCCAGGTACGTCCTCCCAACCTGACTGAGATTAAACAAACTGCCCAGGCCCAAAACTCGACCCTGGTCTCCTATGCGATTGTGCAAGATACAGTCGATACCCAGGGGGTTCGAGCGCTGCAGCCCACAGACTTATATATCTGGGTGGTCAAACCCAGTGGTGAAATTCATTTTCATCAGGAAACTCTCAGCCCTCTGTATACCCAAGGATATTCGTTGGAACAGCTTGTGAGTGATGCTCGCTGTCTCGCCAATACACTGCGTTGTCAAAAGCGCAACCAGAGCCAGCTGAGCGCCACCGGACAGCTGCAGTACCAGGCACTACAGCAGCTCCATCAGCTATTGATTAATCCCATCGCCGACTGGTTACCCAGTGATCCCACTGCCCATGTCACCTTTATTCCCCATCAAGCCCTTTTTCAGGTGCCCTTTGCAGCCTTACAGGATGAAACTGGTCGCCATCTGATTGAGCACCACACCCTGCTGTCAGCTCCGTCTATCCAAACCCTTGGGCTAACGGGACAAAAGCAGACCGTTGACTTTGCCACATTATCTCGCGACGATTTTCTAATCGTGGGCAACCCGGCCATGCCGATGAATCCGCGTCAACTAGCGGAGCGGTCACAACGACTGCCCGAGTTATTGACCTCTGAATTTGAAGCCAAAACGCTGGCAGGGCTTCTACAAACCGATGTGTTGACAGGGGATACTGCCACCGAGCCAGCTGTCATCGAGCGCATGGCCAGTGCTAAAGTTATTCATCTAGCCACCCACGGCTTTTTAGATGATTTAGACGGTCAGGGACTGCCGGGTGCGATCGCACTCGCCCCCACCGCCCAGTCTGACGGCCTACTCACCGCCCAAGAGATTTTTGATTTGGATCTCAACGCCGACCTGGCTGTGCTCAGTGCCTGTGATACCGGGGGGGGCAGAATTACCGGCGATGGTGTGGTGGGCCTGTCTCGCTCACTGATGTCTGCTGGAGTGCCCAGCGTAGTTGTCTCACTGTGGAAAGTCCCCGAGGGCTCAGACCAGGGCTCTCCCACCGTGGATTTGATGATCTCTTTTTACGAAACGTTAGAAAAGCAAAACGATAAGGCTCAAGCCCTGCGACAGGCTATGTTGAGCACGATGGAGCAGTATCCTGAACCCGAATACTGGGCGGCCTTTAGCCTGATGGGTTCTCCCCTGTAAAGTTTACCCCTGTAAAGTTTACCCCCGTGGGTACTGACAGTTTTAGGTTGTCCTAGTTAAATGAAACCTAGGCGATCTGCCGAGGAATGATATTATGTCGGTCAAATTTCCCCCCGAGCTTCAGTTTGAACCCTCTCCGGTCAATTTAGATCCGCGTTCCCCTGAGCCGGAGTACAGCGGGTTTATTATCCTACGGCTGAATAGGGAGGTTGTTTCTCAGCTCAATCAGCCCCCGTTTTCTCAGCTGAATACCCTCAGAGAGATTGTCGCTGCCACCCAAAGCGACGAACTTAGCCGACTGTTGGCGGTGATCGAAAAACGCGGCGAGGTGCCCACCAGTCGCTTAATTAGCGGTGTTCCCCCCGAACAAATTGTCGCCCTAGAAGCCAGGGCTGCCAATGGCAAATTTCCGCCCCTCAACAGTTTAACCGCCTACTTTCGACTAGATCTGCGCCAGCTGCCCGAAGCCCAGGCAGCCCTGGTGGATGACCTCAACCCGTTTCCCTCCGTCGATCTGGTTTATCGCGAACAGGTTGCCAACAACCCCACCTTTACCGGCAATGCGGGCAACCTTTATCTTGGCCTGCAACGGTATTTGAACGGGGCGCTAGAGGGGGTTAACGGCCTCTCAACCCTGGGTCAACCCAGTGGACAGGGCGACGGCATCCGGTTTGTGGATCTAGAACTCGATTGGAACCCTGGCCATGAAGATTTAGCCGCACTCCCAAATCTACTTAGCCCCAATCCTCTAGTGGGCGATCGCAGTACGGCAGCAGAGGACATTGATCACGGCACCGCTGTTCTCTCCATTGTGGCAGCCGTTAACAATGGTATCGGCGGCGTCGGCATTGCCCCCAATGTCGCGTCGATTGGCCTCGCCTCGCATTTTTTATCGTCGTTGGGCTCTGATGGCCACGTGGCGAATGCAATCATAACGCTCCTAACCAACCCTGCTGCCCTAAATACAGGGGATGTGCTACTGCTCGAAGTGCAGCGCGGTGTCCTCCCGGTCGAAACAGATGCCGCCGACTATGATGCGATTCGGCTCGCCTCAGCCGGTGGCATCATTGTCATCGAAGCCGCTGGTAACGGCAACCAAAATATAGACGGCTTGCTCAACCCAGAAGACTCCGGAGCGATTATGGTAGGGGCTTCTACAGCCAGTATTGTTCCGCCCAGTCTCTCCCACGGTCGCTATGTGGGCTGCGGGATTGGCTGCGGCTCTAATTTTGGGACGCGGGTTAACTGTTACGCCTGGGGAGAGTTTATCCTCAGCGCCTCTAGCCTGATCCCAGCGCCTGCGCCGCCTTACCACACTAACTTTGGAGGCACCAGCGGGGCCGCTGCGATCATCGCCGGGGTTGCGTTGGTAGTGCAGGGACTCCAGGCAGCGGGGGGTCTCCGTTTGACTAATACCGAAATGCGACTCCTCCTCTCAGACCCCAGCCACGGTACTCCCTCTGCAAACGCCAGTGACCTGATTGGCGTCATGCCTGATCTAGCCCGCTTGACCACCACCCTCGGTCTCAGCCCAATCATCTTGATGCGCAGAACCGCCGGGGATATGGGTGAAATCCGGTGTGACACTCAGTTTGGGTTAAGCCCTGATATTATCGTTAGCCCCAAGCCTTTACCGACCCCCTACAGCGGACATGGCTACGAGCCGGGCTGTCGCGTCACAACAGATCAAAACCACTATATCTATGTGCAAGCCCAAAATCTGGGTAACTTGCCTGCTAATCGGGTGACTGCCACGGTTTATTTGGGCGAACCCTCTGCCCTGCCCAATCCTCAAGCATGGCAAAAAATTGGCACCACACAGCCGATCTGCCTGCCTGAGCACAGCGGCTTAATCACCTTGCCACCGATTATTTGGCAAATCGATGAGCGTCTCCGTGGCTACACACTATTTGCGGTGATTGACAGTGCTGAAAATCCGGCCCCACCCTTGCCAACTGCGCCGGAAACGCCGCTGCAAGATATACAGAATTTCATCAACTACCGCAATAATGTGGCTGCGACGAGTGTAACCTCGGTGGAGATAACTGCCGGGGCAGTCACTTTACCGTTTGTGGTGACGGGGAGTTCGGATTGCGAACTGACAAGTCAGCGCTCGCGCTATCGCAGTTTCGATCTCTCTATTCTGCAAAGACTGCCCCCATCAGCCACCACAGTGTGGACGATTCCCGACTCTTTATTCGAGCAGATCCCTACAGATTTCTGTGTTGAAGTCGAACACGACCCCAAAAATGAGCGGGTACGGCTACGACTTCCCCCTTGGCAAAGCCTTTCCCTGCGAAACATTCAACTGCCAATGTCAGCTCGATTTGTTACCGAATTAGCGATTCAAGGTATCGATCCTGAGACAGTCGCCCAGCGCAACTATAGCCTGGCAGTGCGGCAGCTCTCCCAAGGACAAGAGGTGGGTCGCCTCACCTGGCAGTTAAGGCGACCCCAATCTCCTAAAAAGCAGCCATCCCCGATAGTTCGGCTGCTATTGCGATTGGCTAAGTGGCTAGATCACTAAACCCCCGAAACCAGTTGTGAATCTAGCATTGACAGGGGCAGCCCAGCCTGATCACAGGATGCCATCAGGACCTGCCCAGGGTTGGGGGATTGATCGGGCAAATCTGAGCTAGGTGAGCTGCTGCCTAAACCACCGGCAAGTCCGGCTGTTACATTATTCGCAGCCTGTTGACGAACAACAACATTATCAATAAAGCCGCCAAAGTTGTCGCTGCGACCCACGGCCCTAAACTCTAGATTGGTTTCGGACCGATTGCCACCCCGAACCACGTAGTCAAAGCGCTTCCAATCATTTTTTTGATTGCCAGACCCCGTCAGCATATCCAACACCTTGCCGTTCCAAAGCACCTGAATGCCATTGCTAGCTGATGTAATACCAGCACGAGGGGTATATTGGAACGACAGTCGATAGGTCTGGTTAGCTTGAGTATTTAAACGCTGTTGCATGCCGCTATTGCCAAAACTATCAAGCTCGACCCAGGTGTTACCCCTGGCAGCTTTGCCATACTGATTGGTGCGCTTATCCAGCTGAATCCCCTGGCCAAAGGTAGTCGTCCAGCCCCGAATCTGGCGAAAGACGGCAAAGTCGTTCTGGGCAATCGAGTTCCTTTCAAAATTGCCGTTGACGACTAAATTTCGGTTGGGATTGGGAGAAGGCGTTGGGGTCGGCGTCGGGGTTGGGGTTGGCGTCGGGGTCGGCGTCGGGGTTGGGGTTGGCGTTGGGGCGGGCGTCGGGTTACCCCCTAGAGATTTGACAGAGCCCTTGCCATTTCCGTAAAGCGATCGAATACCGGCAATATCGTCATCCAACAAAAAGGGCTCTGACTGACCGCGATACCGATTTTGGATGCTGGGGTTCATGATCGCGGGTTTACCCCCTTCATGCCCCAACCCCAAACTGTGGCCAATTTCATGGACAGCGGTTTCTAAAAAGAGACTTTCGCTCCACTGCTCACCATCGTCAAAGGTGATATCGCCTCCCCTTGGAAAGAAAGCAAAAGCCAGGGTATTGCCCCGACCATCAATAAAGTCATCTTGGGCCAAAATATCAACGTCACGTCCGTTACCCGGATCGTTAATCTCAACAAAATCGAGGGGGCTATATTTTGCCCAGACCCCAAGCGCTTTTTTAAACAGTTGCTTGGCTTTGGCCGTGGTGATGCCATTCAGAGACAGATTATTGTCAAAGGCATAGGTAATATCAACTGGGCTGCCAGGGCTAGACTGAGCCCACTTGCTTGGGCCCGCATTAAATTGACCGCCACCGCCGCCACCGCTAGTTGTGAAAGCGCTTCGAGCATCTTTGTTTTTTCCAGCAATGTGACAACTCAGGCAACCACAGCTGGCGCTAGTATGACTGCCCCCTACATCTTTAAATTGAGTTTTGTTTGAGTTGCCCCCAAGTAGCTCGGGCATGCTGATTTTATTCAAAAGACTCGTTGTCATGGTGTGTCCTCAAAACGTTGGTAAATCGCTGGAAAAATTACCAGTGAATTAAGGTAGATGATCGTCCCTGACAGGATCAAAATGAGGACGATTTCAGGGATGACAAAACAGGCTGCAACAAGGCGCTGAAGGCAGCCAAGACTTATTGAGACAACCGTTGACTCAGCAGCTGTTGACTTAGATGATTTGATTGACGATTTAGTTGCTAAAAGCTTGCTTCAGCGACGACATCTTAGAAGAACTGTCTCTCAAGGATTTTTTCAAGGAGGTTATTGCTGGGCAAGTCGCGCGAATAAAAACCTTGGGCACCCAACCCCAGGGAACAGGTCTTGCTCATCTATCAGGACACAAGTTGTGGGGATTTCAATGGGCCGATCTATCGGTCGTACTTATCTATCGACAGTAC
Organism: Cyanobacteria bacterium J06635_1; assembly: GCA_039820425.1. GTDB lineage: Bacteria > Cyanobacteriota > Cyanobacteriia > Phormidesmidales > Phormidesmidaceae > SIO4C1. The sequence continues at coordinate 18,918 of JBCBQD010000020.1, read as the reverse complement.
TCATGACTCAACTGAGCAAGCTGCCCCTCTAAACAGTCTGACTTTGTTGAATGGACAGCCTTGTTAAATGGACAGCCTTGATGAGCAGATGAACATAAAACATTCGAGATGTTTCACTGGCCTAACTTAACCTGTTTGAAAGAAGATGTAAAGGGTAGTTAAAGTTACCGTTCTGAGCGGTAACTTTGCAGGATGATCACACACTAAGGTCAGGGAGGTAAGGGTGTTTGAGCTAGCTAGTGGTACAAACCCTTGGGTGTTTGCTGTCGGCATTAATACAGGGCTACTGGCAGTTGCATTTTTTCTGCCCAAAAAGCTGCTGACGCCCCTGGGCTATCTCAATGCGTGGGTACTGGGGGTCTTGTTATGGGGGGCCGTTGGCTGGCAAGCCTTTGCGGTGACCATGGCCTATTTTGCCGTGGGTACAGCGGTCACCAAGGTCGGCTTTGCCCAAAAAGAAGCCGCCGGGATTGCTGAGGAGCGGGGCGGCGTACGCGGCCCTGGCAACGTGTGGGGCTCGGCCCTGGTGGCGGCAGTCTGTGCGCTGCTGATCCTGGTTGTCACCCTCACAGGTCACGGCCCAAGTGCCTGGGTCGATTGGCTGGTGCTAGGGCTGGTGGCCAGCCTGGCGACGAAACTATCGGATACCTCCGCCACTGAGATTGGTAAGGCCTATGGTCAGCGCACGTTTTTGATCACCACGCTGAAACCCGTGCCCCGGGGTACCGAGGGGGCTGTGAGTCTAGAGGGTACCCTGGCAGGGGCTGTGGGGTCTATCTTGCTGGCGGCCTTTGCCTGGGGGATTGGGTTGATTGCCCCGGTGGGGATTGTGATTTGTGCGATCGCAGCCTTCATCGCCACTAACATCGAAAGCTTGATCGGCGCAACTATCGAAGGCAAGATCCCAGGGCTCACCCACGATGTCGTCAACATCATCAACACACTGATTGGGGCCTGGGTGGCGATTGGGGTCGCTTGGCTTGTGAGATATTAAAAAAAGTATGTCTGAGCGCTATTTATGACTGATGCCACCTGGCTAATGCCGAGCCATTTGATCATTTTGGCAATGCTGCTAGGGTTTGCGATCGCCCACAGCGGACTGGCAGCCCTGCGTCCCAGAGGCGAAAAACTGATCGGTCCCCGAGCCTATCGCATTTTATTTGCCCTGGTGAGTCTGCCGCTGGCGGCGGGTCTGATTATCTATTTCATCAACCATCGCTACGACGGTGTCCAACTTTGGAACCTGCAAGGGGTGCCCTGGATGCCAGCGCTAGTGTGGGGGCTGTCGGCAATTTCATTTATCTTTCTCTATCCGGCGACATTTAACCTGCTCGAGATTGCCGCCATTCAAAAACCCGAAGTTCATCTTTACGAAACCGGCATCATTCGGATTACCCGGCACCCCCAGATGGTGGGACAGGTGATCTGGTGCGTGGCCCACACCCTGTGGCTAGGAACAACCTTTATGCTAGTCACCTCAGCTGGGCTGATTGCCCACCATCTGTTTGCCGTATGGCACGGCGATCGTCGCTGGGGCTTACGCTATGGCGACGCCTTTGAAGCCGTTAAAGCGCGGACCTCAGTGATTCCTTTTGTGGCGATCTGGCAAGGGCGTCAAACCCTCAAGTTAGCAGAGTTTTTACGGCCTGCTTACCTGGGCATTACAGCCTTTGTGCTGCTGTTTTGGTGGGGGCATCCTTATCTGATCCAGGCCACCCAGCGACTGACCTGGTAGCCCTGAATCTCTCTGGACAAAATGCCTTTGATCGCCTGCCGTTGTCTTTGACAAGACGACAAAGCGATGGCGAACCACACACGAGCTTCAGCCCTGAAAAGATGCCTGAATGTCGGTCTTCATTCGTCAGGATTACCTGTAATTTTATATTTTCTTTAGATTTCGGGATCGCCCTCTGTGCATGGAGCATAGAACTCCCCGTATTTTTTTTTGAGTATTACAAAAAAGCAATTTTCTGTATCATTCCTTAGACTTTTTTGTATAAAAGTTAATACAATAGACCTGAGGGATCAGTTTTCTACGGAATAAGTAGAAGTGCTTATTAGCTCTGACGATGGCATAACATTGTCACGGTAATCCAACAATGGCTTTGTTATCCCTTCTACAGTCGAGCAGTTTCCCGTAGAATAAATCCAAGCTCCACCTTTATAAAACACCGGTCATAAAAATAACTCAAATGTCGATAACCATCCGTGAAGAGCATTTTGAACAGGCTGTTTTGGCGTCTTCCTTGCCTGTCCTTGTTCATTTCTGGGCCCCTTGGTGTGGTTTATGTCGCATGATGACCCCGATCCTTAATCGATTTCAAAAGGACTGTGGTAGCTATGTTCAAATCGTCGATATCAACGCGGACGAAAATTTAAAGCTTGCTAACTTCTATAAATTGAGCACGCTACCTACTCTTCTCTTCATAGAAAACGGCCAGGTCTTGCAACGCTTCGAAGGGTTACGCAACCGGGATGATTTTCAACGGGCACTGGAGGGGTTGCTCCATCAAAATCAGCTTCAGAATAGCCTGTACGACTAGTAGCTTATCAGCCTTAAATTTACAGGTAAGACCGACGCGGGGACACGGCGATGGGGAGACGCGGCGACCTCATCTCATGAGCGATCTCCGCGTCTCCGTGTCCTCCCTTCTCCGCGTCACTATGTCGAACCTACCCGTAAATTTAAAGTCGACAGATAATTAGGGAACTGCAGAGTCTTGGTCCAGGTAGCCTTGAATGAGCCAGTCTGGGCCAGTTTGTTCCAGCTTAGGTTCCTTAATCGAAATAGCCTGGGTCATTTGGGTGAATCCTAAGTTGCCGATGGGGCTCATGCCCTGGCTACCGCCAATGAGTTTAGGGGCAATGAAAGCCCACACTTTTTGGACGGCTCCCTGTGCGATCGCAGCTGCGGCCAGGGTTCCGCCACATTCCCACAGCACACTCAACAGCCCGCGCCCATAGAGATTTTCCATGACAGCGTCAGGGGCCAGGTTTGCCAGGGCAACGACTTCGACCCCCTGGGTTTCGAGGTGTCGTCTCACAGTCTGATCAGCCCCCCGTTCAGCCGTAAATACCACGGTCGGCGCAACTTGTGAATCCCACAGATTTGCCTGCCCTGGCAGGTTGAGCTGACGACTCATGACTACCCTGAGCGGATTGCGGGCGGGTCGCTCTGCCCCCGATGGTTGCAGGGAAACACCATGGGTCGTCAAGTTGGGATTATCGCACCGCACCGTATTGCCCCCGACAATCACCGCATCGCACCCCCCCCTTAGCTGATGCACCCATCGCCGAGACTCAGGGCTGGTCACCCAGGCACTGTGGCCCGTATCAGTGGCGATTTTGCCATCCAGGGTCATGGCATATTTCAAAATACCAAAGGGGCGATGGTGCTGCACCCGATGGATAAACGCCTCATTCAGCTGGCGGCAGGCGACTTCCTCAACCCCCACAATTACCGTGAGTCCTGCCGATCTTAAGCGCTCAATCCCTCCACTGGCAGTGGGGTTAGGATCCGCCATACCAACCACAACGGTCTCGATCCCTGCATTGAGAATCGCCTCGGTGCAGGGGGGCGTGCGCCCCGTGTGGTTGCAAGGCTCGAGATTGACATAGAGGGTTGCACTGCGAGCCTGATCCCCAGCAGCTCGCAACGCAAACACCTCCGCATGGGGTTCCCCCGCTTTGGGATGAAACCCTTCGCCGATCACTTTGCCGTCTTTGACAATCACTGAGCCGACCATGGGGTTGGGTGCAGTTTGGCCCGCGGCCCGTTGGGCGAGGGCGAGGCAGCGGTTGATGTGGAGGGAGTGGGAAGTAGGCATGAAAATCCTTTAAAGTTTTGACAGATGTGAGTGACTAAAAACTATGACGACTGAAGTGAATTGTGCGGTGCAATGCGTCAACGGCTGCATATTGGGTGACGAATGCCCCAATCAAGACTATAAGGCCGAGGCGTCTAAATTTATTGAAGAGACATCCCTCGACAAGATGTTAGAAATGGCCGAAGAAGCAGTGCGCAAAAAGATGATGGCGCGGGCCAGCGAACCGCCCAAGTGGGTTTTGCCCGAAGACTTTTAGGAGATCATTTGTAAGAGAGGTGTTGATTGCCCATGGGTGAACTCAAGATTGCCATCAAAGGGGCCGCCGCCCCCGAAGCGGCGGCGTCGCTGTTTGAGATAGATGGTCTGGAGGGCGGCTATGAAACCGATCCCGCCGTGAGTAAGGACGGAGGGCTGACGGTGATCGCTACGGTGGTCGGCATTGTCGGCGGCACCGTGGCTCTGGCCGAGCAGATTCGTCAGTGGTATGTGGCCTATAAGCAGCGTCAGGATGTGAAAACAATTGACAAAGTGCTGATCGTCACACCCCACGGGCGATTTTTGCTGAAAGATGCCAGTATTGAGGAAATTGCTCAGGCGTTAGAGCCGCTGGCGAAGTGACGGCCCTCACCCTAAATCCCTCTCCCAGTTTGGGAGAGGGACTTTGAGATTAGTGAATTTTTTGCTGGGGAATAAGTCTTCTGATGGTCAGAATCCTTGCAGATAGAGTGTTTACCCCCTTCTCCCAAATTTGGGAGAAGGGGCTGGGGAATGAGGGCTAACGTCACCCCATGCGAATCCTCCATATTGATCTCCGCCCCCTCGACACCGACTACGCCGACCTGCGCTACGGGTGGGAAAATCCGAATGATTTTCAATCGCGGCGGTTGCCCCTGGCCGAGATCCAAGACCTGATCGACCGGATGGAGCGCGACTATTACGTTGCCCTGCCCGAAGACTATGCAAAAACCGGGCAGCGGCTCTATCAGTGGCTCGATGGCACCGATCGCTGGCTGGGGCAGCTGATCGACGGGGCGCAGGCTGGGGTCGTGCTGGCAATGGCGGCGAAAGCGCGACTGGCCCACCTGCCGTGGGAAGTGTTGCACGACGGTCAACGCTTTTTGGTAGCACGGCTAAACCCGGTTGTGGTCCCGGTGCGATGGCAGGGGGCACCGTTGACCTGGGCCGACGCAGAGGTGCCCAATCGCCCCTTGCAAACGCTGTTTATGGCGACGTCGCCTGTGGGGGTAGCGCCCGTCCTTGACTTTGAGCTAGAAGAAGGCCGCATTCTCGAAGCGACGCAAAGGCAGCCCCTCACCCTGACCGTCGAGGAAAGCGGCTGTCTGGATGAACTGGCGAATCTGCTCACCTCCTACGGGGAGGATCACTTTGACGTGGTGCATCTAACCGGCCACGCCTGGATCGCTGACGAGGGCCCCCGGTTTATCACCGAAACCGAGACCGGCGACCGCCATGACGCCAGCCCCCAGGCCATTGCCAAAGCCCTCCAGTTCCGGTTTCCGGCGCTGATGTTTCTCTCCGGGTGTCGCACCGGGCAGATGGGGCACGGCGGCGAGGTGCCCTCGATGGCGGCGGCGCTACTCGACGCGGGGGCGACGGCGGTGCTGGGCTGGGGTCGCCCGGTGCTAGATACGGACGGCATTCAGGCGGCGGAAACCCTCTATGCAGCCCTGGCGGCGGCGAAGAAGTTGCCCGAGGCGGTGGCGCTGACCTACCAGGCGATGATCGAGGCACAGGCCCGAGACTGGCATCTGCTCAGGCTTTATCTGACCGGGCAGATCCCTCAAAATCTCGTCACCCCGCTCAAGACCCGAGGCCGCAAGCGGGCCCCTAAACCCTCGATGGCGACGGACTTTTTAGATGCCGCAGGCACGGTAAAAGTCCCCACCCGAGGCAGCTTTGTCGGACGCAGGCGACCGTTGCAAGCCTGTTTGCGGGCACTGCAAGACCCGGACACGGTGGGGGTGCTGATCTACGGCATGGGGGGGCTGGGCAAGAGCAGCTTGGCGGCGCGGCTATGTGATCGGCTCCATGACTTTGAGCGGGTGGTGTGGGTTGGCCCCCTGGATGAGGCGGGCCTGGTGAATCGGTTGGCAGAGCGGGTACGAGACCGGGAGCTGCGACAGCATTTGCAAGACCCGAATGAAGACCTGAAATATCGACTGCGCGATCTGCTTGAGGCGGAGACAGAACAGCCGTTTTTGCTGGTATTGGATGATTTTGAAGCCAATCTAGAACCCGTAGGCGATAGCTTTCGACTGATGCCTGATGGGGCAAAGGTCTTGGGAGCACTGAGCTGGGCCATCGAGGAAACTGGAGTCGGTCATCGCGTGGTGATCACCTGTCGCTATGATTTTGACTTTACCGGGCTGACTCAATTTCACAAGCAGCCCCTGGCCCGATTGCAAGCGGCGGACTTGAATAAAAAATGTCAGCAGATGGAGGCGTTTAGAGAAAAATCTGCGATCGAGAAACCGCTGCGAGAACGAGCCCTGCGCCTGGCAGATGGCAACCCAAGATTGTTGGAATGGTTAGACAAGATCTTGCGCAATCCGGCAGAGATCCAACAGGGTAGCCCAACAGCGGTGCTCGATAAGTTAGAAGATAAACCCACCGAGCTACGGGAAAAAGTGCTCGCCGAAACCCTGCTGGCACTGATGGATGAGCCGCTACAGCAGATGCTCAGTGACGCCATGGTCTATGAGCTGCCGGTCCCCAAAGAGGCGATCTCAGCTGTTTGCAAAGAGATCTCCAATGTAGATGCCCTGATAGACCGGGCGGTGGCGTTGGGGCTGTTAGAGCAAAGCCCGGATGGGGCACTGCGGGTGCCAAGGGTGTTGCCGCTGGCAGTGCCAGAGAGTGAGGGCTTGGCAGCGCAGGCGGCGGGGGTGTTGTATCGGGTTTGGTGGGAAGAGGCGGAGAGTTCGAGTGAGGCGCAGCGGCTAGAGATCCATCGGTTGGCGGTGATGGGGGAGATGGGGGAGATAGGGGGAGAGATCGCAACTAACCTTTCACGCCAGTGGACACAATCAAGCCGATATCGAGAAGTTGTTAGCCTCTGCGAATCTACTTTCGAAGTTTCTCAAGTTTCAGGATTTCTTCACGAACAGGGAATTGCATATGCCAACCTTGGCGAAGTGACTAAGGCTGCAAATTCATATCAGAAATCTCTTGAATCGTGTTCAGAGGATGATGAGATTCAAAAAGCCGCCACCCTGCACTGCTTAGCCATGCTCAAAGCGGATCAGGGCGATGTCGCGGGTGCGATCGCACTCTACGAAGACTCTTTAGCGATCAAAGAAAAAATCGGGGATGTGCAGGGCAAAGCCGCCACCCTGCATCAGTTAGCCATGCTCAAAGCGAATCAGGGCGATGTCGCGGGTGCGATCGCACTCTACGAAGACTCTTTAGCGATCAAAGAAAAAATCGGCAATGTGCAGGGCAAAGCCGCCACCCTGCATAACTTAGCCAGTCTCAAAGCGAATCAGGGCGATGTCGCGGGTGCGATCGCACTCTACGAAGACTCTTTAGCGATCGAAGAAAAAATCGGCAATGTGAAGGGCAAAGCCGCCACCCTGCACTGCTTAGCCATTCTCAAAGCGAATCAGGGCGATGTGGCCGGTGCAATCGAGATGTTTCAAGAATCTTTGGCAATTGAGAAACAGATTGGCAACGTCCAAGGGCAAGCCATAACCCTCTGGTGGTTAGGTGGTCTCGCTGCAAATGCCCAAAACAATCCTGACCAGGCGCTGATTTATTTGCAAGACGCCTGCGATATCTTGCAGCGCATTGGCTCACCCAAAGCAGCCCAAGTACAACAACTCATCGAGCAGGTACAAGCCCAAACTCGGCCCCCTATCGACTAACCCACCAACCGCCCTTCCCCCAACACCCAGCCAGAATCTAGTTCGGGGGGTCTGGGCTTCGACGTGAGCGCTCAGCCGAACGTGGAGGGTCGTCCCCCAGGCAGCCGCTCACGCTAGAGCAAAAGGCTTCGACGTGAGCTCAGCCGAACGTGAGGGGGCGGGAAGGAAAGTCCCGCGCAGCCCCCTAATCACATCACCAACCCTGCCAAGCACGAGCAAAACAGTCAAGACTCTGTTGGATTCCTCTTCGAGAAGGCAAAGCCTACGCAAAGATCAACGTCAACCCACGCATCTACTGTAGAACAGCCCCATGTATTGCCCTCCTTAAGACGAACATGTTGGCAGTGCCATAAAAGTTGCCGCCGGGGAAATTTGGTTTTCCCCGCACCCCTTCCACTTAGGGGGTTCCGTTCCCCTAAGAACCCACGGACAAGAGGCTTATCCCAAATAGCGCTCTGTTATCGACCATCCCGGTGGTGACAACGCGCATTCGCGCTGCGAAGTCGGGTCGCTTACTCTGGCTGGGTATGTCGCAGGGTAGGCACCAGGCATCATCCCTACAAAGGTTATCAACTCAGCTCGTCCTTCGCCCTATAGCCCTGCGGGCATAGCTTCGCTAGCGCCTTTTCCTCTTTTCAGCCGGGATTTTATTTTTGTGCAGGCCCCTTAATGATTGCTGGCAGAATGACTATCAGAACCAGGGTGACTGGGGCGGTGATGATCAGCCACCACGGTCTGTCCGCTACGGCCCTGGCTTCTAGCACGCCGTGGCTCCAGTCACTCGGCAGGGACAAGCTCACACTGGGCGCTGCGGCAACAGTGCCCCCCGATTGAGTCGTGGCACTATCGAGGTTGTGCCAGATCAGGTCGGCACGACGACTGTTGAGTTTGCTCAGGCGTATGCTAGCGGGGCTATTGCCCTCAGGAAAGTAAACCACCAGGGATTGGCCGTTGTGGGTCATGGCTGCGATTTTTTGCCCATCGCTATCGAGCGTCCCCTCGCCAGAGTCAATAATGGACTGATCGGGTTGAATAGAGACCCAGTTGATTTTGCGCAAAACGGTGTGATGATTCGCAATCATCGTCACGTTTTCATCGTCCAGTGTGCTTCTCCAGGTGCCTTCTTCAAGATTCCAGACGTACCGCCAGCCGTGGGTCATGCCAGCGCCGCCCGCAAAATAGTGTTGAAACACGTTTTCTTTGGCATTGTTATAGCCAAAGTAGTCTTCTTCTAAGGAGACAACCGGTTTTATTCGATCTTGCTGATAGCCTTCCGTCGTCAGGGCATAGGTGCGTCTGTTCTTTTTGACGGTGGTGTGATAGCCATGAAAATCGTACCAGCTTTCCCTGGCAATGCCGCTATATTGCCAGCTGCCTCGTCCGGTATTCTCTTCACGGGAATTATGATAGGTCATAATCCCACTGCTTTCGCTGTCAATGGCCCTGGCCATACGGTTAAAGAAATTCTCACTATCCCCCGGTGGGGTATCGCCGCCGATTATCCAGATAACGTTGTTGTGATCTGCTAGCTGGGTACCGATATATCGGCCATAGCTTTCTGCTTGGGCGTCGGTCATGTGAGCAATCGATCGGCCCCCATAGATGCCTGTTTTAAACCCGCCCCACACCGGCAAAACAGCGACATAGAGGCCATGGCTGTCAGCGATTTCAACAATTTCTTTAAAGTTGTCAAAGTAGGCATCATTAGGATTATCGAAATCATACTGACCGTCGATAACCGCAAACGGGGCCTGACCCGCATTATTTTCGACAACGTTATCTCTGTTGCCAGGGCCATTAAAAACCACTCCCTGGACAATGGTAAAGCCCTGGCTGGCACGTTTACTGAAATATTCACTCGCCTCAGTCGGCGTGAGACGGCCTAAATCCCAGGTGGTATCGCCCTGCCACATGAATGGCTGGCCGCCACTGGTGAGATAACGTCCTTCGACCGCCATCGGGCCAACGGCTTTGGCCTCCGTCAATGACAGGTTAAAGACAAGGATGGTTGCAGCCACGGCGACAAGGGTTGATTTGACCGTACTTTGGATAGGCATCAGTTTAGGCCCCTATGACCCAGGTTTGTCCATGGATGAGGGCCGCCTGGACTGAAGGTTATGGGGGCTATGGAGACCATAGACGTGCGATCGCAGCATTCAATATCTCTAAGATAGTCCGCCAAATTCCCAATGGCACCCTGTTTCACAAAGCTCTGTGTATGATTTTAAAGTAGCCCCTAGATAGGAGTCCCATCACCATGGAAGCCTTGATTACCGCTGCTCTATTGCTTGCAGGCGCGCCTACGCTACCCAACGAAGCCGCTCAGGAGCCGATCCCTGGCCGTACTGACGTCACCCCAGAAAACCTTCCAGCAAATACCTCTCGCCCAGAATCAGCCGTTAGCCAGGTAACCTGCCCACCAGGACAGTTTGCCTCTGCCTTCTCCGATGTTTACCCCACAGATTGGGCATACGAAGCGGTGAATCGCCTAGCCGGTGTGGCTGTCGAATGTTTTGATTTACCCAATGAGAGTCTCCCTAGCCGCTAGAGCGCTGTCCTCTCAAGCTGCCATAGGCCTGATCAATTCGACAGACTGACCCCGAAGGGGCTTCCCTGGATATAAACTTCGTTCGTTTTTCTTGAGACGCTGATCGAGATCAACGGCTTGGGCTTTTTGATATTTGAGGCCATCCATTAGATTTTTAGCTTTTTGCTAAATGACTCGGCATCTCCGTGAAGAAGTTTAGAGAAGCCGTTTGTGAGGCAGAAGATGGTATGCTCCTCAGCATTTTACTTTGGCCCATTGCATTTGTTTTATTGGGACTGAGCTTTGCCTCAGGCCAATGGTATAGATTATGGTTATTTGAGCTATTGGGTGCAGGCTATCTTTGGTACGCAGCCTTTACCTTGGGTCTGTTCTTGAGTCTATGGGGGTTAAAGCTACGGCGGCGCAAGCTGATGATTGTGCTGGCACTGGCGCTGGGTTTGTATGCTAGCTCAACCCTCAGCTGGTATGTGCCCAGGCTGCGAGATGCTAAACCAGGTGGTGTGCCGCTAGCGGTAATGACATACAACGTCAACTACAAACTCTGGGATGCCGATGCGGTGACGGAGTTGGTGCGATCGCACCCCGTAGATGTGTTTGGGCTAGTCGAACCCTTTAAAGAACAAGCTGCCGAGCTTCGAGAGAATGTTGAGGATCTCTATCCTCACTATTATCGAGCGACCGGTGGGGGCCTGAGCCTGTTTAGCCGCTACCCTATTGCCGATGCCGCCACCGAAAATTTGGGCACGCGCTACCATAGCCTGTTTGCGACTGTTGACATTCAAGGGATACCCGTCCGAGTGGTGGTCGCCCATCCGCTAGCACCTGTCTCCAGATATAACTTTGTCAATCGAAACGAGGCAATGGCTGCCCTGGCAGAGTATGCCGCCCAACAGCAGCTGACGACGATTATTGTGGGTGACTTTAATCTCACCGCCTGGTCGCCTTATTTCCGTAGCTTTATCAAGAATTCAGGGCTCCGCAGCGTCAATCTTGGCCATGGCCTAAACCCAACCTGGTTTTACAACGGCTCAGGGCGTGCCCTCCAGTCCATTGAAAAATTAAAGCAATGGTTGAAACTGCCCATTGACCATGTTTTTGTCACTCAAAATGTGAGCGTTGATCAGGTCACCACACCATCCTCTGGGGTATCTGATCATCGTCCTGTGATAGCAAGACTACGCCTGCGATAGCCTTGTATCTCTAACCTAAGTATCTCTAACCTGAGATTGCTCTTTACTAAGGCAAAGTCGGAATTTTCATCTCTTTTTCTCACAGTTGCCTTTTTACATATTTGGCAAACTGTTCGATGGTTTCCTCGTTGCGTCGGTAATAGGTCCACTTACCAATCCGTGTTGGGATTACTAAGCCCGCCTGATGAAGGAGCATCATGTATTGCGAGATAACGGATTGCGATAAACCCGCTTTCGCCTGGATGAAGGCAACACAAACCCCTTGCTCAAAGCCATCAACTTCTTTATGAGGTGGAAAATGCTCCTCTGGAGATCTAAGCCATCCCAATATCTTGAGTCTGGTTGGGTTACTCAATACCTTAAAGATCGGCCCTGCATCCATTGCCTCATTGCCAGACAGTAAATCACAACATGCTGCCACACTATACAGCTACAGGTTGCGATATATCAATGCCAGAGAGAGAATGGTCTATCTCAGCGCCTTAGTATACATCGCCCGTGGGGATGATGCCTACTGTCTCTATCATGAGTACAGTCGTTTTATCTGGAGCCCTTGTTTTGTGAACAACGCCTTTGGGAACAACATAGCCCTGCTGGGGATACAACTCAACTGAGGCGTCTCCTTCTATATCGATGATCAGCTTGCCCGAAAGGGTAAAGAAAAACTCATCTTCTTGATCGTGTTTGTGCCAATGATACTCCCCTTGAAGGATGCCAAGCCGCACTACTGAATCGTTGACTTGGCAGAGTGTCTGGTTATACCACTGGTCGGTACACCTTTCTATCAGCGATTGAACGTCAATAAGCTGCAAAGAATCATGAAGAATGTTCATGTGATTCACATACGGATGGTCTTGAATACTCACTTGCAATCTTCTCCCATGATTGTGCTCCAGAACTCAAGAGATTGGGTAGTTGCGATGATGGTCCGAGCTGTGTGTAGCATCTTACTTAAGTAAAAATATATCTACATTTTCAAATATGTCAATGCATTGTCTGCGCCGTTGACATCATTTCCTCGCTTCATTATCCGTGTATGACCCATAAAAGCGATGCCTTTACAAAGGGGCAAGATTCTGAGGAAAGGAATGCCCCTTGTCAGCATATCGACATACTTAATAGGTCAGCAGCGCTTCAATCCTGGCTCACTCTCAACAGGCTCAATCTCACTGGAATCAAGGGTTAGCCACTGTAACTCTTAAGATACATCTAAGCGTATGTCAGGGAAAGCTCATATACATATCTAATTATTTCAATCTGTAGCTTGCAATACCGTTCGGAAACTTGTACAACATGAATAGGTTCTAAGTTCCTAGATACAAACTCAGCATCTCCAAATTTGCAGATTATAACTGACGCTTTTCAGTTTGAGGATCTAGCCTTGACGCATCAAGGAAAAGCTTCATATCCGGATTTGTAAAAGATTTAACGACATACAGTGCAGCTCACAGGGCAAACAGCCTTGCGGTTGAGTACAAACTTGTGTCACCTTACCAAACCTGTTGCCAGCCCTTCATAAGGATTTTCATGATGATCGCTCTCCCTAATAATTTGATCGCATTGCATAGCCAACACACTCTTCAACGGGATGCACTACTGAGTCTCTATCGCTTTGCCAATGCCGAGGGGATTTCTGAGAGTTTGGAGTCTTGGAGCTTTGACGAAATTCTCGGATTTACGTTTCATCTGTTCGTTACCACGAAGTCACCCCAGCTCCGTGAACAACTTTCACAGCTGCTACCGAAATTTGGCAGTGAGGCTGTGCGGCCCTTGGTCAAGATTGCAAATCACTTTCAGCCGACCAGTGATTTGGGGAAACTGGCACTACAAAGTTTAGAAAAGGTAGCCCCCTATCCTTTAGTGATTGGGTTGAGTCAGGTACTCGAGAATGACTCTGATGATGAGCTCAGGCCTATGGTGATATCCCGCTTGGTAAACCTCATGCGTGGGGAAGATGACGCTATCTTCTGGTTATTATCGCAGCTGCTATCAGAAGAAAACCAGCAGCTGTTAGCGATTAAATCACTCGAAGAAGTGTCTGATTTTGATACTCAGGCAGGCTCTGTCGAGGCTCCCCTTAGGCTTAGCGTTATCACCCACCAAGATGCCCAACCTTATCGTCCTGAGCCAGCGTCTCGCAGGGTTAGAACGCTCAGTCTCTGCCGTTCACATTAACACCGTTCAAATTAACAACGAGGTTCAGCTACTGAGTCATTATCCAAGCTAGCATTGTAGGCATGATGTTCTTTGTGACTCGCCGAACGTTTTTGCGAATGTGCCCTCCCATGCTGGCGTCGTTTGTGTTGTCGACTTGTAGCCGACAATCGGCTAGCCAGATAGACTCTGTTGTCAATCAGTCTGCTCAAGGGCGGCCGCTAACGCCTGCTTGTGGAGATGACGGCCCGACTCCCCCCCTAACCGAAGGCCCGTTCTATACCCCTAACTCACCAGAGCGGACTTCTTTGCTGGAGCCTGGCATGGCGGGGACGCGCATCGTGGTCACAGGTCAGGTGCTGTCATCAAATTGTACGCCCATCGCCAATGCCCTGGTAGATTTTTGGCACACGGACGCCCAGGGTCGATATGACAATAGCGGTTATACCCTGAGGGGGCATCAGTTTACCGATGCAGAGGGGCGCTATCGATTGGAGACTATTGTGCCCGGCATTTATCCTGGGCGCACCCGCCACCTCCATGTCAAAGTGCAAGCGGCTGATCACCCTGTTCTCACAACGCAGCTCTATTTTCCGGCAGAACCGCTAAATGAGGGTGATTTTTTATTTCGCCCCGATTTGTTGATGTCAGTTCAGGGCGATGATAATGATAAGCAGGCGACATTTGACTTTATTCTAGGAGTCGGTTAAGAGATCTGCACTCGATGGGTAAGCGTTGCCAGGATAGGGTTGCAGAGAACTTGTGAGCATAGAAAAAGCCCCGCTGTTGCCAACGGGGGCTAAGGTGTGTGAGAAGTGTCTAGGGAGAAAAGGTACCCTAGGCGATTAATTACCAGAATGCTGGGGTTCGCTGAGATCACTCTGGCTAATCGCTGAGGTTACCTTAAGGTATTTCTGAGAATGGCTGAGTAAATTGGGTGATGGGTATCACAGGGGGCCGTCTGAGGCTATTCGTCTGCGTTTAAGCAGCTCAGGGGCGGGGTTTGATGGGTTGCTATTGCACTAATTTCCTCAGCCAGCTGATAGTCCAAATCAGTAAGCCCGTCTGCGTCGTGGGTTGTGAGCGATAGGGATACTCGATTGTATGCGATCGCAACATCAGGATGATGACCGAGCGTTTCCGCCGGGGCCACGAGTTGCTCAACAAAAGCCACGGATTCAACAAAGTCAGCCAGTTCGTAGGTGCATTCTAGTCGGTCATTGTTTATTTGCCATCCCCCGGGCGGTTGGGGCGGCTCGGCTAGCGAGATCGCGACAGTGGTCGCTGTGATGAGGAATCTTGAGAGCATTTAGGTTAAATCGGTTGACGTCAATATCGTTCAGCTAGCTTGTAGTTCAGTTCTTTGCCGGTTAACGTCGAATAGGACTCTCCTTGCCAGACAAAATCAACGGCTTCAATGTTCTCAGTATTGACAGCATGATGTTTATATTTTTCGATCAGCTGCGCCTGGTCCATATGATCGATGACATGAACTTTATACCCTTCGCGTTTGGGCGCTATCGGATTATGGCTGGGGCCGATTTCAACGCCGAATCCGGCTTTATTGATATGCCGTAATATGATTTCTTTTCGACTCATCGGGTTTGACGCTTAAGGCTTGGCCAGTTTGTGAGTACAGTCGCTATGAGAGATACAGCCATATCCTACTCGAGATAGTGGGAAGTTTTGAACAAAATGCTGGTATCCCATCATACTCAAACTTGGCGATCAGTAGAGCATCCCCTTTAGCAAACTTCAGGCCCTACCCAAGACGCCAAACCCGTCACTACCTGGGACAATCAAGACGCTGCCTCTCTCAACGTCATCCAAAGCATCCGCAAAAGTCCCTCTTCCAAAGTTGGGAGAGGGACTTAGGAGGTAGACGCCTTAGCGGCTGCTCGTAGAGTGGGCTATCAAGATGCTATTTTTTTGACTCCCTAGCGGTTGAAATTTAGTTTCGCCTAAATCGCTGCAAAACCAAAGGTGACGTTAAACTCGCGGCACCAAATTACAGCAGACTCAAAGTCGTCAATAGAGACATCTTCAGGGATCTCATAACGCTGACTACCGCTAATAGACTGCAGATCTCCCAAATTGACAAACTGGTCAGGACTATAGCTTTGGGGGGTAGTTTCTTTATGCAACAGTACAAATAGATCAGGACCCTCCTCGGTACTGAAGGTCTCATCAAATTCGAGATAGCGCTTGCCATTCTCTTCAACAATATTGACTCCACCAGCTGTATCGCTGGAGGCTGTGACAAAATCGCCTGTCTCTGCACCCGCAGCCGCGCAGGGGTCAGCTGCTGCACAAGGGTTAGCTGCTGCGCAAGGGTCAGCTGCCGCACAAGGATTAGCTGCCGCGCAAGGGTCAGCTGCCGCACAAGGATTAGCTGCCGCACAAGGGTCAGCTGCTGCGCAGGGGTTAGCCGCTGCGCAAGGGTTAGCATAGGCAGGTTGAAAACTGGGTGCTACCACGGCAGTGCCAACGGTGAGCATAGAAGAAATCGCTAAAGCTGCAAAGTAGGTGAGTTTCATGTCATTTACCCAGAAAAGTAGTTGGAAGGATATCGAGATGCCAGGAATGACCGGCTCTATGGTTTCAGTAAACAGGTTTAATCTGAATCTATCCTGAGCAAACAGGCTGATAGAATAAGCTTTAGATTAGAAAACTTGCGATCGCTGATTTAGGGGCTGAGTCAGTCTGCTGATGAACTGACATCAGAAATACGCAACGCAGTGTTTGCCTCATCTCGAAGCAAACACTGCGTTGCGCAAGTGCCATTAATCACATCCTAATAGTGATTATCCTGACAGCCCTCATTCCAAACCTTCTCCCGTTGTCAAGATCTCTAGGCAACATTCAAATTCACAACGAGTCCATTTCTAGACAAGTAGTTTTCAAACTTGTGGATATCGACAGAACCACTCTGGTCCGAATCCAGAATAGAAAACAGCTGGTCGGCCAGATAAGGGCGAATATCCTCTGCATTCAGCTGCCCGGTTGTTTGGCCTTCTATAAACCGTAGCAGCTCCATCAGCTCGACCTTATCCAGAGAGTGGCTGTTATCCATATCAAAATGTTGAAACAGATTGCGCGCATCTTCAGAGCTGACCCGTGAGGATCGCAGGGCTTCTCTTAACATCCGTCGAGTAAACACATTTACAAAGAAGAGCTGCTCTAGCAATGGAAAGAAGAAGAAGCCGAAGGCAGCCCAGAAAACGGCATACTGTAGTATGGGATGATCCCTCATAACGCTAGCACCGCTGAGTAATGAAGCCCAAAGAAAGAAGTTGGGGGTCACTAGCAGCAAATAAGCATCCTGGGCTTCAGCTTTATTTGCCCACTTTCTAGGTAGCAAAATAGCCAGGGCTGCTAGACCTCGCATTAGCAGCAAACTCGTTAACGCGATACCCATCTGCTGTAGACAAGCCAACGAACTTTCTGGATCAGCGCCTAAAAAGACATCTGAGATCAGGTGGGCAGGTGTAAATTGCAGCCCCGCAGCGAATGCCATGATCGCCCCTGCAAAAATCCCGATGAATTTCCAGTTTTTGCTGTGATGATTGGATTCTACGGGGGACTTGGTACGCCACAGCTGAGCGATGACACCGGGCAAAACCAGGCCCAATCCTAAAATGATATAGAAAACCTCCAAACTGGTTGGGCTGATGGGCAGCATGACAACAGAGAGCAAACTGACAAGGGCTGCCGAAACAAAAATGGATAAGGCTTTTGATAACACCGCTGAGGGATACAGATTGCCTCCCCAGAGAATTGACATGACGGGCGTTGACAGGGCTGGCGGGACCATCCAAAACAATACCCATAGCACCTTGTAGAGATCGTCTGGGCCTTGATAAATCCAGCCTGATAAAAATAGGGCAATCCCGCCGACCCAGCGCAGCAACATCCAGCCATTGACGACGGTTGTGACGGTTTTAGAGATTTTGCGACGGCTGGCTCGTAGGTCAATGTCGAGATAGGCGTAAAATGTGGAAACAGCTAAACAGGTGAGAATGAGTCCCGTGAAGAGGATTGAGGGAATTGCGATCGCGCTCACCACAGCTTTAATGGCCACCCCAGTCACAAAGGCAAATGCGCTCAGACCAACGCCCCACATGGTGGCAATGTCATTGATCTTCTTGCGCAGCGAAGCCGAGCCGCTCGATTCTTTATGCTGGAAGTTAACCAGAGCTTCCCGGCTTAAAGCTTTGCCATTGGGTAGCTTAAGATGATGATAGGCTGTAACCGGTAAGCCGCTTAAGTATAACGCTAGGGGTTCTAAAACATACTGATGGCAGACAACTAACACATTTTCGCCACGCGCTAACCGAGGAACGATGACTTCTTCATAAAATTGGGCAACCCGCTCATAAACCTGCTGGATACTCTCACCGGAGGGTGGGCTTTCATTGTGGGAGTGTAAAAACTCTTCAAAGCCTTCATAGCCCAGGGCCATCCGCAGCAAATTCTTATTGCGCTGGGCAAAGATACCAAAGGATTTTTCGCCCAGGCGATGGTCAATTTGGGGCTCGATGTCGGGAGACTTGAGTGCCCCACTCACTGCCAAGGCAATATCACAGGTTTGTCGGGCTCGTTTGAGGTGAGAAACATAGACAGCATCAAAGGTAGCGCCTTGTTTCTGGATATCGTAACCCGCTTGACGGGCCTGCATTTTGCCAAATGCAGTCAACTCAACATCTAATACACCTGCAAAAATATTGCGTTCATTACTCGTACTTTCCCCGTGACGGACAAAGTAAACAGTTCCTTGACGAACGGCAGAGACGGGCTTGGTATTAGGGGAAATCGGTGTAAGAGTTGCTGCTGGTCCAGACGCGGTTGGGATCTGTGTAATTGAAACCATTAGTCTTTTTTACTGGAGGGTGGACATGTAACAACTCATTGACAACTACAGGCAACAGTAAGACGGTGTTGACCGTCTGTGGATTGAGCACTCGGGTACGGAGGTCCGCCCCTTTGGCTTTACATTAGTTAATTTCCGGCTTTTAGCTGAGAAAGATGTGGCCGTCAGCTGAGCCAATACCGATACTTTTCTGAGAAAAACTAAGAAAAAAAGATCGTTACAAGCCACAGGACATTCCCTGCGGATGACCCATCACTTCTCCGCGTGTGCGATACCTGCGATCACCTGCTGCGTTGTCGCTGTCCAACCGACGATGCCGCCCTGGGCGCGGATCATCTCCAGGGTGGTTTGCTTAAATTCGGGGAAGTAGCTTTCGGTGGCGTCTTCGACCAGCAGGCATTCGTAGCCGCGGTCGTTGGCTTCGCGCATCGTGGTCTGGACGCAG